>JAQTLG010000222.1 GCA_028715025.1 Dehalococcoidia bacterium
GATCTTTTGCGGCAGGCAGGAATCCGAATGGGATGATGGACAGGTCGGCTCAGGACTGGCCGAGCTGCTGGGCATACCCAGTGTTACGGTAGCCAAGAAGGTAGAGGTTCTCGACGGTGGTAAAGTAAAGGTCGAACGCGTGATTGCAGACGGCTTCCAGGTGCTGGAAGTTCAGGGTCCAGCACTCATCACCGTAAGCAACGAGCTTGGTGAAGCGCGCTATGCCACGCTTAAGGGCATCATGGCCGCCAGTAAAAAACAGCCCGTTGTATGGAAGCCTGCGGATATCGGCGTGGATGCCGGCAAGGTCGGCGCAGCAGCCAGGAAAGCCAAGATCGTTAAGCTCTTCCAGCCCGTTAAAGAGGGTAAATGTGATATAGTCAGCGCCGATTCACCGGCGGAGGCAGCAGCCTTGCTCGCCAATAAACTGCGCGAAGCCAAGGTTATTTAACACTACTGACAGGATAATTGATAGGAGGATACAATGGCTGATAATAAAGGAATACTGGTAGTCGGTGAAGCCGCTGAAGGCAAACTTCTCCCGATCACCGCTGAGATACTGGGCGCCGGCAGAAAACTTGCCGATGAGCTTAAAGAGCCCCTGTGCTGCATAATTATCGGCGCAGGTCTGGGCGACACCGGGAAAGCGGCTGTGGCCGCAGGCGCGGACAAGGTCTTTCTGGCCGACGACGCTCAGCTTAAAGATTACGAGAACAGCACTTATATGCAGGTCATGGAGAAGGCCGTGGCCGAACTGGCTCCCAAGATCATCATCATGGGACAGACCGCCAACGGTCGAGACCTGGCACCCAGGCTGGCCTTCAAACTCGGCGTGAGCGCGGTTATGGACTGCCTGGAGCTGGCTATAGACGGTGGTAAGCTGCAGTGCACCCGCCCGGTCTACGGCGGCAACGCCAAGGCCATCTTTACTTCCGATGCTTTTCCGCAGATAGCCACCCTCAGGGTCAAGGCAGGGACCCCGCTGGCCCCCGACGCCGGCCGTGCCGGTGAGGTTGCCGCTTTCGCAGTGGCACTGGACGCATCCAAGATAAAGGCCAAGGTACTTGAGACGGTCAAAGAGGAAGTCGCAGGCGGCAAGATCGAGGACGCGGCGGCAGTCGTTGGAGGTGGTCGTGGTCTGGGTGGGCCTGAACCGTTCACCAAGGAGCTGGCGGAACTGGCCAAGATACTCAAGGGAGCTGTCGGCGCATCCAGGCCGCCCTGTGACAATAAATGGGTGCCCGATTCAATCCAGATAGGCCTGACGGGCAAGATCATTGCCCCTGAGCTTTATATTGCAATTGGTATCTCTGGCTCAAGCCAGCATATGTCGGGCTGCTCCGGCGCCAAGTGCATCGTAGCCATCAACAAGGACCCCGAGGCCAACATTTTCAAAGAAGCGCGTTTCGGCGTGGTGGGCGACTGGAAGGTCGTATTGCCAGCCTTTACGGCCAAGGTCAAAGAGCTGGTCTCATAAAATCAAGTATTGAGGATAATAGAAAGCCCCTGCGGTTTGCTCCGCAGGGGCTTTCTATTATCTTAATAGCTATTCTTTCTGCGCTGCGCTCTTGTGCTGGGCGATGATCTTCTGGGCGACGGGCCCGGGTACCGGCTCGTAATGGCTGAACTCGACTGTAAATGTGCCTCTTCCCTGCGTCATGGAACGAAGGTCGATGGCATACCTCAGGATTTCAGATTGGGGGGCCTGAGCCTGGATAACGTTGAGGCCTCGGCTGGGATTCATACCGCTGACCCTGGCGCGCTTGGTGTTTAGATCTCCTATGATGTCTCCTGTATAAGAGTCAGGCACAGTGACGGTGATGTCCATGATAGGTTCGAGCAGGACAGGTGATCCGTCTTGCATTCCCTTCTTGAAGGCTCCTGAGGAGGCTATCTTAAAGGCCATTTCGGAGGAATCCACGGGATGGAAACTGCCGTCGTAGAGGGTGACCTTCATATCCACGGCGGGAAACCCTGCCAGCACGCCCTCGACTCGAGCCTCTTTAATGCCTTTTTCGACGGCGGGGATGTAGTTCCTGGGTACCGAGCCGCCCACTACCTTTGACTCGAATTCGAAACCGCCGCTCGGAGGCAACGGTTCCATCCTTATCAGTACATGCCCGTACTGGCCGTGTCCGCCCGTCTGTTTCTTATGCTTGTATTCTGCCTCGACAGGGATAGTAATCGTCTCCTTATACGGTACCCTGGGTACCTCGAGCAACACTTCCACAGCGAATTTGCGCTGCAGCCTGCTGGCGGCGATCTCCAGGTGGGTATCTCCCATGCCGCTAAGGAGCAGTTCACCGATATCGGCCTCGCGCTGAGTCCTCAGGCTGGGGTCCTCCTCGCAGATCCTGGCCAGGCCGGAGCTCATCTTGTCCAGGTCTGCCTTGGATTTGGGGTGCACGGCCTTGCTCAATATGGGTGCAGGGAAATTGATAGGGGCGAGCTTAAGCGGATGGTCCTTTGCTCCCAGGGTATCACCTGATACGGTATTGGCTAGCTTGACCACCAGGCCGATATCACCGGTGCTTACCTGATTGACCGTCTCCTGTGTTTTACCGTGTGGTATCGAGACCTGTCCGATGCGCTCAACGGCGCCCTTGTTCACGTTCCATACCTGCGAGTTGCTGGAAAGCACCCCGGAGTAGACACGGAAAAAGCTGACCTTTCCCACGTGCGGGTCGGTGGTTGTTTTAAATACCAGGGCGGTCAGGGATGATTCGGCGGCCGGCTTGACCTCCTCCTCTTTACCTGCAGCATTGGTTGCCTTAAAAGCGCCTGCTGCAACGGGAGATGGCAGGTATTCTACGATGGCATCCAGCAGGCCGATAACGCCGTTGTTGATCAGGCCTGAGCCTGCCAGCACGGGGATGACCGTGCCCTTCAATGTAGAGGCTTTGAGACATTTATATATTTCTTCGGTGGTGATCTCCCCGCCGTCGAGATAGCGAGTCATGATCTCATCATCGGCCTCGACCACGGCTTCTATCAGCTTCTCTCTTGCGCTATCCACCTCGGCAGCCATCGCAGCGGGCAGTTCCATCTCTTTGGCCGGCGCTCCGGCATAGGCCTTTTTAGCAATAATGTCGATGACGCCCTTGAAAGTTTTCTGGGAGCCGATGGGGATCTGGATGGGTAGGCATCTGGCGCTCAGCTTATCCTGGATTTGTTCCAGTGTGCCTGCGAAATTGGCGTTCTCACGGTCCATTTTATTTATAAAAATCAGGCGTGGTATCTTGGATTCTGCGGCATAGCTCCATACCTGCTCGGTGCCAACCTCCACGCCCGAGGCCGCGCAGACCACCACTACTGCAGACTCGCATACGCGCATGGCCGATTTAACCTCGCCCACGAAATCAGGATAACCCGGTGTGTCGATTATGTTGATCTTGTTGTTCTTCCAGGTGGCAGGGAGGATGCTGAGGTTAAGGCTGATTTTGTGCTTTATCTCATCAGGGTCGTAATCTGAAGCGGTGGTTCCGTCAGTAACGTTGCCCATGCGGCTGATGGCTCCTGCATCGAAGAGGATGGCCTCGGCCAGAGAGGTTTTCCCCGAGCCGGAGTGGGAGAGCAGGGCTACATTGCGGATATTGTCAGGGCCAGGCTGCTGCATATAAATACCTCGATTCTCGTTAAATTTTGAAAGGAATACCAGGGGGCATTTTAGCAGTGTATGAGTGTAAACGTCAAGGTTGTTGACGTTTGGCCAAAGCTAACGTGGTTCATATCCTGACGGCAGGATGAAAACGGTCGAAATCAATCGAACTGTATGACATGCTTATGAGTAACAGGAAGCACCGGCGTCGTTTGTATCGAACGTTGCACGTCGCTTTATGAGTAGGGGTAACAGTAACGAAGAAGTTGTTTCTAATCGCACTGGTACTCTTGACCTTGACCGTGTTGGTAGTGGCCGGATGCCGG
>JAQTLG010000223.1 GCA_028715025.1 Dehalococcoidia bacterium
CCAAGTGAATGCAGTTCGTGACGTGTCATATCTATTACCTACCTATAAGCAGGCGATGTAAAAGCTTCTTACGGCCAGATATTCTATCATTTTGACATAGTTCAGGCTAAAGTAGCGCCACGAAAGCCTGTTATTATCGGGTCAATACGATAAAGCTGAGAGTGATTTTAATCAGGCAAAGGAATTGGGATTCAAGTGAATCCCTCATGCGTGCTATCTGAAGTCATTTTAGCGTTCACTGAATATACTTTCCCTGCATCATATCTCGCATTTATCTTTGTTGTCCCAATTTGAAATATTCGATCGTTTCGCGAGTTCCATTGACTTATCAAACGCCTGGATGCTCGGGTCCAGCTTTGAAGGCGGCAGCCTTTTCTCGATTATTTGCAGGAGCGATTTGCGGGAGATGAAGGGACAAAAGGCTGCGACTGCGCCGAGAACCGCCATGTTGATAGCTCGTTCTTCACCAAGGTCTCTGGCAATTCGTCGAAATGGAATGCTCAGGCACTTCTTCCAGTGGACTCGATGCACCATATCCGAGTCGACGATGATCAATCCCTCCGCGTTCAAGTTGGGCACATTCTGATCATAGCTTTCCTGCGTCAGGGCAACCAGGATATGCGATTCCATGCTCCACGGATAGTCGATCTCACTGTCACTCAGAACTACATCGGACCTGGAACTACCGCCTCTGGCCTCCGGACCGTAGGTCTGGCTATGCGCCGAGTACTTGCCTTCAAGAGTTGACGCCTCGGCCAGAATGATTCCGGCAAGGATCACCCCCTGGCCGCCGGACCCGGCCAGCCGTATCTCAAATCTCGCCTTGTTATCTGGTGAACCTGTCGTATTCTTCATTGTACGTTGGCCTGTCCAAATCAGCCATAATGCCGATAATGATTTTGTCCTTACGCTCCGTCTCGCCCAGCCCTTTAGCCTTTTCGACGGTGAGGGAATGCTCTTTGAGCCATTTCATCATATCGACCGGCGAGTTGAGGCCCATCCAGCGGCTCCCGTGGGTAACACATTGTGAGATGACTTCAACCATCGAGAAGCCTTTCTTGTCCAGAGCTTTATCTATCAGCCTGTCCAGCAGTGGCGTGTGATAGACGGTGGAGCGGCCGACAAACGATGCTCCGGCTGCCTCCGCCAGTGCACATATATCGAAGTTATTTTCCGCATTGCCGTAGGGTGAGGAGACGGTTTTGACGCCGTGAGGCGTGGTGGGCGAGCACTGCCCTCCGGTCATCCCGTAGATTTGATTATTGATGATAAAGCTGGCGATCTCGACATTACGCCGGGCGGCATGAATGAAATGGTTCCCGCCAATGCTAACTGCATCCCCATCTCCCATGATAGTTATTACCTTCAAAGCTGGGTTGGCCAGCTTTATTCCTGTGGCGAATGTCAGCGCTCTGCCGTGCGTGGTGTGCACTGTGTTGAAGTCGACGTAGATTGGAAGGCGGCTGGAACAGCCGATGCCCGAGACGAGCACTATATCGTCTTTAGCCAGCCCGCTTCGGTCGATAGCCCTTATGAGCGCGTTCATGAAGATACCCGAGCCACACCCGGCGCACCAGATATGCGGGAACTTCTTGCTGGAACGCAGGTACTTGTGTATCGGATGTGCCGTCTCTAACATGGGTATATCTCCTCAAGCTTCCGCAATATCTCCAGAGGGGTAATCAGGGTCCCGTCGTACTTGTTCAGGGTCATGACCTCGCAGTTGCCCCGGTTAACTCTCTTTACTTCACGGGATAGTTGCCCCATGTTCATCTCGGGGACCAGTATCCTCGAGCTGTTTCCCATCACGGCGTCTATGGTCTGGCGCATGAACGGCCACAGCACCTTTAGCTTGACCAGTCCTGCCTTCATTCCTTTGATGCGGGCTTCCTTGACCGCCTGCAGCCCGGCACGGGCCACACTACCGTAGGCAATGACTGTCACCAGCGCATCTTCAGTGTAGTACGAGTCGAACCACTGCAGGCGGTCGATATCCTTGGATATCTTGGAGAAGAGTCGACTGATCAGGGGTTCTACCTCGTCCTTACGTGTAGTGGGATAGCCCCGCACATCATGGGTAAGTCCCGTTACATTGTAGCGATAGCCGTCGCCGAACCTGGGCATGGGCGGAATGCCGCTACCGGGGTCGGCGTAAGGGATATACCACTCGGGCGGCACGGTAGGTCCAGCCCTGTCCTCGATGGCTACCTTCCCAGCCTCTGGTAACACTATGCTCTCCCTGACGTGCGCCACCGCCTCATCGGCAAGCATAATCACTGGGGTGCGGTACCTCTCGGAAAGGTTGAATGCCTGGATGGTAAGCTCATAGAAATCATATACTGAGGAAGGCGCCAGGACAATAATTGGATGGTCGCCGTGCGTACCCCAGCGGGCCTGCATGACATCCCCCTGAGCCCCCTGGGTGGGAAGGCCGGTGCTCGGCCCTCCCCTCATTACATCGACTATCACGCATGGTATCTCGGCCATGCAGGCATAGCCGATATGCTCCTGCATCAGGGAGAATCCCGGGCCGCTGGTGGCGGTCATACTCTTCGCTCCAGTTAGCGAGGCTCCCAGCACTGCCCCCAGGCTGGCGATCTCGTCCTCCATCTGGATGAACGATCCTCCAGCCCTGGGAAGGTCCCTGGCCATCGCCTCCATGATCTCCGAGGCCGGTGTGATCGGATAACCGGCATAGAACCGGCAACCCGCCGCCAGTGCACCTTTTACGCAGGCCTCATTGCCTTGGAGAAGCAGTCTTGCAATTGTCATCTGTTTCGCTGTATCTGGTTTTTTCATGATTTTCCTTGCCGCTGTGCACCGTAATGGCGAAATCCGGACACCTGTCGACACACAGGTCACATGCTGTACAACGGTCGGCGTCCTTCACCACCGGATATCCAGCCTTGTCGCTGACCAGTACCTGGCGAGGGCAGAAAGCTATGCAGATGCCGCATTTCTTACACCAGCCTCGATAGATTTCAATCTTGCTTGCTACGCTGGTCACTATAAACTTTTCTCCAATTTCATTTTGCTCAAACAAGGATTACCTTGACCTCTTGAGTCGCTCAGAAATAGCCGATCTAATGTTGTTAAGGACACTAAAGCAGCAACCGGCAATTTCGCGTTATGGCTGCAGGTCGCTGCTATAGCGATGAATCTACAAGCTAGAATTTTATAGTGGCTCTTCTATTTATATTTCTACTGCTTGAACGACCTCTCGTTATTTGGTGTCCGCCATCTTTTTCTGTGTATCCCTGACCTGTGAATCGGTGACCATGTCGACCAGCCAGGGGAACCATCGTTTCATGATCCAGGTGAATTTGCCGTCGGCGCTGGGGATTATAATAAAATCCCCTTTGGCCATTCCCTTCAGCAGGGCGGTGGCCACGGCTTCCGGCTTCAAAACATTGGCGGCGGCTGAGACCGCTTTGGTCTCAGCCGGCTTGGTCTTGTTCTCCTCGACAAACCCGGGCGTATCGGTATCCGGTGGGCACAACACAGAAACCCCAACATTATATTGCTTGAGCTCGCTCCGCAGCGCTTCGGAGAAACCGAGTACACCGAATTTGGCGGCTGCGTAGTCGGTGTAGCCGAAGATGCCGATAAACCCGACGATGGAAGATGTGTTTACAATGTATCCCCCGCGCTTCTTCATCAGGGGTACCAGAAAAGCGCAGGTGTTCCATGTGCCGTACAGGTCGATCCTGATCGTCTCGTCGAACTGTGCGTACGGGATCTTATCGAAATAATTTGGCCTTGCGCGTCCCGCGCAGTTGATCAGGATATCAGGGATTCCCAGATCCGACACGGCCTTGCCCAGCACTTCGTTGACTTCCTTCTCGTTGGATACATCCATAATATAGCAGGTGAATATCTGG
>JAQTLG010000224.1 GCA_028715025.1 Dehalococcoidia bacterium
GACCAGATGGTCTTCGGCATGCACATACCCGGCACGGGAAGGTTTGAAGCCAAGGGCATTCCCGCTGGCTGCAGTTCGGGTACGCAGGAGTTCTTTCCCAACGACGTGGGGGCGTTGAAGCGCCTGCTGGCCAGAAATCGCCTGTTCGGAGGGACGGCCGCCGTCATAGTGGAACCGGTAGGCCCGGAAAGCGGTACGCGCCCGGTGCCGTTTGACTTCAATAAAAAGGTTAGGGAGCTTTGCACCGAGTTCGGTGCTCTGCTCATTTTCGACGAGGTTGTAACAGGATTCAGGTTGGGCATGGGTGGTGCCCAGGGTTATTTCAATGTAAAACCAGACCTGACCATCTTCGGCAAATGTGTGGCGGGGGGCTATCCCATGGCAGGCGGGGTGGGAGGAAGGGCTGACATAATCCAATGTTTTGCTGCAGGTATAGGCGGAGCGTCGGCAGAGCGGGCTTACGTGGGCGGGACGCTTTCGGCCAATCCGCTCTCGTGCGCTGCGGGCTATTTCAGCCTGCTCGAGATGGAGAGAACCAATGCGCCGGTGCTTGCGGGAAGGGCGGGCGACCGGTTAACCAGGGGCCTGCAGGCCATAATCGAAAAATATAAACTGCCTTTTGTAGTTTATAATCAGGGTTCGATCGTTCACCTTGAGACATCAGGAGTAATGCTGCTCGATTTCCGCAATCCGCTCAAGCTTTTGAAGGAGATGAAGCCCCGCAAACACATGATAGAAGAGATGGGTGCGGCGTACATGGCCAACGGTCTGATTACGCTGGCCGGCTCAAGGGTGTATACAAGCATGGCCGATACGGATGCCGTGATTGATGATGGACTTGCCAGGTTTGAGAGAGTATTTTCCAGCGTGGAAGGAGTATAAAAATAATCAGTAATTAAAAGGAGGCCCCATTGGATCTGGCCGAAAAACAAACAGGTGACGTGGATGTTCTCAGCATCGGAGGGAGGCTGGATGCTTACAGCGCCGCCGAGGCGGAGAAAAGAATCGACTCGCTGATAGGAACAGGAAAGGTAAAGATAGTGTTGAACCTGGATGGCCTGGAATATATCAGCAGCTCAGGCCTGCGTGTCTTCCTGGCCCAGCTCAAGAAGGCGCGCAAGCAGCAGGGGGATATAAAACTCTGCTGTATGAAACCGAATATCAGAGAAGTCTTCGATATCGCCGGGTTCACGCAACTGTTCAATATCGCCGCGGATGAAGCTGAGTCTGTTGCCGGTTTCAGCGCCTGACCATGCTGACGCCTAAATCGGAGTACAGGCGCAAGCTTACCACGCCTGAACGGGCAGTAAGCGGTATTAAAAACGGCAGCACCCTTGTGCACGGGCTCGCCGCCGCCGAGCCGCCTGCTCTCATGCGGGCCATTGCCGACCGGTTGCGCGCGGGAGATCTTTACGATCTCAAAGTGCACTCATTATTACCCACAGGAAATGTTTCCAAAAGCCTGCTTTCCCCCGACCTCAGCGATTGCGTACAGGCCTTCTCCTGGTTCGTCAGCAAATCCTCACGTTCGGCCGTCAAGGTAGGACTGAATTATTACGTACCGAACCATTTCCACCAGGTGCCGAGGCTGATGCGCGAAAACCTCGACATAGACGTAACCATCACCATGGTATCGCCCATGGATAAATCAGGCTTCTTCAGCTTCGGTACAGCCAACGACTACACTTCCACTGTAGCCAGGTGCTGCAAGCGTCTCATCGTTGAGGTAAATAAGAACCAGCCGCGCGTATTCGGCGATTCTCTTCTGCATGTCTCAGAGGTGGATGCCATCGTGGAGCACACTTCGCCGTTAATCGAATTCAAATGGCCCGGCCCCAGGCCCGAAGATGACGCCATAGGCAGCCTGGTTGCCGACCTTGTCCCTGATGGCGCAACCCTCCAGCTGGGATTCGGTGGCTTGCCTAACGTGATCGCCATGAAGCTGATCAATCACAAGGACCTGGGCGTCCATACAGAGGTTTTCGGCCCGGCCATGGTAGAACTTATTAAGAAGGGCGTGGTCACGGGTCGTAGAAAGAACATACACACTGGGAAGCATGTTTTCACTGTTGCTGAGGGTACGCGGCTGATGTACCGCTTTATGCATGATAATCCCAGCATGGAGAGTTACCCGGTCAGCTATACCAATGACCCGGCCGTCATTGCCAGGAACGACAATATGATATCGATCAACTCCATAATACAGGTTGACCTGCTGGGACAATGTAATGCCGAATCTCTGGGAGGGTCACAGTACAGCGGCACGGGCGGCCAGCTTGATTACGTGCGTGGGGCGTATAACTCTAGGGGAGGAAAATCCATACTGGCCTTTTATTCCACAGCTAAAAGCGGCCAGGTGTCAAGGGTAGTGCCGAGATTGGGCAGCGGCGCGGTCATAACTACACCCAGGATGGATGTGCACTATCTGGTGACCGAGTATGGTGTGGTCAACCTGAAGGGGAGATCTACCAGGGATCGTGCACTGGACATAATAGGCATAGCTCATCCCCGCTTCCGCGAATCATTGCTGCGGGAAGCGGAGAATATGTACCTTCTTTAGCGGGCTGACCGGCCCGTCCTTTAAATTTGAAGCGGACCACACGCGTTCCACTTAGTTTGTGGTATTTACAATACTGCATAAAACTGTAAATCCAGAGAATACCCGGGTCGATGGCAGTCTGTCTTTACAGTTCATTACTGTGGCAAACGACCATATCGTATAATCCTAAAATAGCTACGATAAAACTGATTTAATAAGGTAAATAGTGGAAACCCTTGCCGCAACTAAGCATTTTACGGTACGCCTTTTCCTTACTGATTTCTGTAAAAAATTGAGGCCGTAACCGATGTTTCAAAGGCCTTAATATGATTTACTTTAATAAAGACACGGGGAGCGTAAATAAAAGGATTTTCTGCTTGCCCGATGTAAACGACCCAGACATCAGGCAGCCGGTACTCGCCAGACCGGTTGTTGTATGGAAAAAGGCGCCGGTTCCTCCGGTTGAAAAGTTAATTGTGGTCGAAACAGCGGAAATAAAATGAAGGAGCACATCAGTGAAAGCGTCACACGCAATGATATTCTACGCGATCTTTTTCACAATTGTGGCGGTGGTGATAGCGGGCTTTACATATAAACAGACCACGTCAGGTGTCTCATCTTTGTGGCTTACTCCCCAGGAAGCCAAAGAACTGCTTGACGAAACTACTGACGTGGTCGTTGTAGATCTGTCGCGCCGTTTTTATGATGAGGGCCATTTGCCCGGCGCAATCAATTATCCTAAATGTACTATTCCAGCGGCGATGTCAGATTGGGACAAGAACGCAACATATTTAGTTTACAGCCACTGGACGGGTGCTCCGCTGTCAGCCGCCGGCCTGCTCAAGGACGCAGGTTTTAAGAATGTGTATGCCCTCAAGGGCAATTTCGGCGCCTGGGTAAATGCAGGCTACCCGGTAGAAGAATGAGATGTTCTATTTACCTCCCTGTACAGAATATGGTGTAACGAAGCCGGCGCGCGGTACGGATGGTTTCGGCTGTGAAGCCGTTTCAGCGATCTCCGACCGGCTGGTGACCAGGCTGTCGGAATACGATTTAACGGTTTCTTCAACTGTTGCTGGAATTGCCTTGTGTCCGGCCTGTAGAAGCAGGGCGGTGAAGAACAAGCCCACCAGTGAACCGACGAAAGGCATGATGAACTTCAGCAGGTGGATATTGAACGCAGCGTCAGCCTGTACCCCTATCCAGAAGCAACCGCCCATGCAAACTGGCATGATAATGAAAAGCACCAGCAGGAACTTGTACAGGAATTCCAAGGTACCTATTTTTATGGTGGTCAATCGCTTTAGC
>JAQTLG010000225.1 GCA_028715025.1 Dehalococcoidia bacterium
TACCGGATGCTCTCCTGGTAGTCATCTTCCGAATGTATGGGCATTGTATCCAGGCAGAATCCCGGTTTATTGAGCAGACGCTTCTGGTAATCATAGACTGAACCCTGCAAAGGGCAGTGCCTGATGGCCACCAGGAAATCAGGCATATCGACGATAAGGACGTTGGGAATGGTATTTGTTTCGTTCCTTCCATGCAGCAAGGTGACTCCACGGAGGAGACGCGCATACGAGCAGACGTCATTTGAATAGCCGTCCGCCTCGGAGAGCTCTTTTAACCTCTGCTGGCCGGAACGCGCTGCCAGGTAGGCGCCGTAGCTTTCAAGGTGCTCGAAGCGGATATCCATTGCCCTCATTATTTCAAAGGGTATCGGCCCGTATGTCCAGGCAAGAAATTTACCGTCCTGGCGGGCTGTCTGCAGCCCGCTGTAGTATTCAATCATCATGTTCTGGACTTCTTTGGTAGTCCTGACACGATTTACCAGATACTCTTTCTTCTCTGCCATGATAAAACCTCCTTAGCGCTTCTTTATCATTTCCATGAAGGCCTGTATCCTTGTTTTGGTAGAGCCCATGGAAATCGTTTCATGCTCAAATTCCAGCTTCAGGTCAGGTATTCCGGCTTTGGCCAGCTTTTTGCTTAAATAGGGATAATACATTTCATGGGGCTGGCAGTATTTTACCACCATGTGTATGACTCCCTTAGCCTCGCTCGCCCTGGCCAGGTCAACAAGATAATTGCCCCAATCGAGACCTTCATCGATTTTGGTCGGGCAGGGAATGGGCCACGTGAGCTGCCGTTTTACGATGGCATCCAGCAATGAGCCGTTGCCAGCCTGGACATCGGCGCAGAAATATCGGGCGCCGGTATACATATCATCATTCACTATGACGGCGCCCTCTTCCTCAAGCATGTTCAACATGTCAACGGGAGGCGCCTCGCACACTGACCCGGAGAGCACTAAATTGACTTTATTCTTTGACGAGGGATTTTGAGTCTTCAATTTGGACAGCAGATCTTCCAGTAACTGGTTATGCTCTTCTTTCAGCATCAGCATGCTTGCCATAACTATCGCCCTTACATCGACTGATTTAAGTATGCCGGGCTTCTTCTTGCGCAGTTCATACAACTTGCGCAGCAGGCTGCGGTTCTTGTTGTATATCTCGATACTGCGCCCGAGACGCTCATCGGTTATTTCCTGTCCGATAAGACCTTCCAGTTCGGACTTGCATTTCTTTATTTCCCTCAGCAGCAATTCGGGCGTGGTACTTTTCTGCGGAAATGGCGGCTGATAGATAGCGTAAACCGGAACGCGCATGTTTGTCTTGAGTATGTTCGCGAGACCGGCTATAGGAAGATCGATCTCCGGAGAAACTACCGCGTCCAGAAAATTTAGCTTGCTTTTTAATGCCAGATCAACGATGCTCCGCACAATGCCGCAGAAGAAACTCTGGATTTTGCTGTGTCCCAGCGTTATGGGTTCGTCTCCTTCCTGCAATACGATGGGTAAGGCCCCGGCCGCATGTATAATCTCCTCGGGAACATACATCGGAAGGCAGCCCACTATCTTGATGCCGGTTTCCTCTTTACGCTTGGCCAGCATTTCGTACGGCTTATCTGCAATAGTTCTAAATTTGGTCAGGACTTCTTCCATATTTCCTCCTTCGGGTATCGCTTATTTTGTTTATATTGATATCTCTCTCCGCTTATTTATTACCGAGAATGGTAATTACGCAGCAAGCTTCTTCGAAGCCTATGAAACCGCCGCCATTTTCGACCAGACCGATGCGGGTATTCTTGATCTGCCGTTTCCCGGCTTCACCTCGAATTTGCATAACTATCTCGCTGACCTGGGATAAACCCGTTGCTCCGATAGGGTGCCCTTTGGACTCAAGGCCTCCGGATGTATTAACCGGTTTCTTTCCATCGTATCTGGTAGCTCCTGATTCAATGAATTTTCCACCCTCGCCTACAGGACAGAAACCAAGCTGCTCAACCTGATGTATTTCAGCAAAGGCCGTAGCATCATGAACTTCGGCAACATCGATGGCGGAAGGCTTTATCCCCGCCAGACGGTAAGCGCGCTCGGCAGCCCAGCCGGTGACCGATTCACCGCCTATTTCATGCTCGTACCCTGAAGCGGGGACGCAGGCAAGTACTCTGACGGCTCTTCTCTTGATAGAATCCGGAAGCTTCTTCAGATATTTTCCGGAACAGAGTATTGCTGCCGCAGAGCCGTCTCCCAGCGGCGCACACATTGCGCGGGTCAACGGCCAGCTGACTACATAGTCTGACAGCACTTTTTCCACGGGAACTTCGAATTGATACTGGGCGAGCTCGTTCATTGAGCCATGCAGATGATTCTTCGATGCAGCAATGGCGATTTGCTGCTGGGTAGTCCCGTGTTTTTTCATGTGCCAGGCAGCCAGACTGGCATAAATATCCATAAAAAGCGTATGTTTGGCATCTGTGGCCCATTCCTTGCCCGTTTCCTTGCCCAGGGTTTGATAGCTATTGAATAGATCATTTAATCGTGCAGTATCGGTACCGCCGGTGAACATGTCTACGACCTGCAGTAAATGATTGGGATAAACGGTCTTTTCTGCACCTATAGCAATTGACACCTCACTATTTCCCGAAAGGATTTCTCTACAGGCACAGTGAAAAGCGAGCGATCCGCTTGCGCAGGCGCCCTCGACATTGACGATCGGCACTCTCTTGGGAAATATCCCTTCAATAACCAGCGGAGCAAGTGCAACCTGACCACGTACATTCATCTGGCCGCGCATACCTGGATCATCCCCGACCGGCTGCAGCGTGTGCCCCCAACCGCAGTTGGAGAATGCAGCGCTCCCGATGTCATTTGCATCGATCCTGGAATCTTCCAGCACACCGATATATGCCATTTTAGTCAGGTCTTTGATCGATTTATCTCGCCATTTCTTAAACTGCGTTGAGTACGAACCAATAATATAAACATCATTCATAAATTAACTCCTGTTGAGGTAACATTGTTTTATACAGTCATAGCTTTAAGATACTTGTTAATAAGAGAGTTCCTTCTGATTTTATTTACCTTTGAATACCGGGCGTCTTTTTTCCAGAAAGGCATTAATCCCTTCGAGCTTGTCTTCGCTGTTGAACAGTATGGCAGCCTGCTTGGCTTCAAAATGCACAGCTGCCTCAACAGGCATCTGGATACCCAAATTGACACAAGACTTTATCGCCTTTACAGCTAGAGGCGGCCTTTGAGACAGCCTCTTCGCCCACTTTTTAGCTTCCGAAAGAAGCGACTCAGGTGTAACAACCTTATTAATCACACCGAGGCGTAGCGCTTCTTCTGCAGTAATTGTATCACCGAAGAGAAGCAGTTCCTTGGCTTTCATTTTGTTCATGATCCGCGGTGCCCTGACTGTGCCACCGCTGCTGGGAATAAGGCCTATCCTTATCTCAGCAAATCCGAATGTGGCTTCGGTTGATGCGATAATGAGATCACATACCAGGGCCAGCTCGAAACCACCGCCAATGGCCAAGCCGTTGACAGCCCCGATCACCGGTTTGTCCAGGTTTTCAAACTTGTCGAAAAGAACCGGCGGGTTACCTTTTCCTAAATGCTGTGCAATACCCTCTCCGGATAATACTTCTTTAACATCTGCTCCGGCCGAGAAAGCACGCCCGGCACCGGTAATAATCACCGCTCTAATCGAATCATCGGCGGCTATCTCATCCACAATCTGCTCGAGCTCGAGGGCCATTTGTAAATTGAAAGCGTTGAGATCGTCAGGCCGATTGAGTGTAATCAGGGCTACACCCTCTTCTTTTTCATAAGTCACTGCTTCGTAT
>JAQTLG010000226.1 GCA_028715025.1 Dehalococcoidia bacterium
GTAATACTCGGTGCCGTATTTTTGGTCTGTGAGGTAGCAGACAACCGAATAGGCGTTGGTAGAATCGATCCCCATACATCGAGCTACACACCCTCCCACCTGATGGCAGATAAGCCGCGTCATCTTCTGTTTCGACATTAAATCGGTCATGCTGCTGTGCACGTGATTGAACCGGTTAATCTTCTGGCCTGTAAGATGTGACGTTGCTGTCAGTATATCCTCATACTGCTTAAATTCAGGATCATGAATGATGTCATAAGTCTTGGACAATATGTTTATGGCTCCTTGCAGCCGTGGATGACCGCGATCAACCAAATTGCCATCCATATAGATATTACGCCGCATTTTGCTTAATCTTTGTCTGTATTCAGTCGAGGTAATCATCAATAATCCTCCCTTATTAACGGTGTTCAATAATGCATCTTTAACATCGTGTTGCCCTGTAGCCCTGACAAGTACTCCTCAAATTCATTCACAAATAACATTGACAAACATTTTTGGAGTAATTATAATATCTTCCATAATATTATGCATAATCATAATATATGCTTTAATAATATGCAATAGCGATTTAATTTTCAGCAATAAGTTCGACATTTAAATATACATATTCCGGGTCTGAGGAGGATAAATGGCACGCGTTAAACTGGTAGAGAAAGAGCAGGCAGATCCAACAATAAGAGAGGTTTTCCAGATACTGGAGGATCTGAAAATTCCACTATCCAACATATTTAAGGCAGTTGGCAATTGCCCCAAAATAGGCCGTAATTTCATCGAGCTGGGTAATTCATTACTTAATCCCGAGTTCATCGACACTAAACTCAGAGAACTGGTCATCTTACGGGTAGGAAATCTGTTGCATTCGGATTACGAGTTTACCCACCACGCACGCATCGGCCTTAAGGCCGGTTTAACTAAAGATCAGCTTCAAGATCTTTCTGCATGGAAATATTCTGACAAATTCAGCGAAATGGAGCGTGCTGTCCTGCAATACACGGATGAGGTCACATTGGATGTGAGAGTCAGCGACAGCACATTTGCCAACCTAAAAACCCATTTCGATGATCCGGGAATAGTCAAACTTACAACAATTATCGGCTATTACGGGATGGTATCCAGATTATTGGAAGCACTGCAGATAGAATTGGAGCCCTGGGTAAAGCCTTTCATACCCTAGTGATCATAGGATCGCATTGATCACCTAAAAAAACCAGGAGGATAAAATGATTGTAGTCGACAGGCATGCTCATCTTATTGGAAAAGCTCAATGGATCTCGGAAGCGGCTTACATGCCCCTTGCGCAAATATGGGCAGCCAAAGAGCCGGGCCGGCAACCGGAGATGATCCTTCCCAAGCTGCTGAATGGTATAGCTGACGGCACTGGGGGAAAGATGTTCCTGGACAACATGGATGCTGCCGGGGTTGATATCTCCTTCCTTCTGGCCTCGGATGTCTGGATACGCAACAATGGCCAGGAACCACCGATACCGTTTGAAAAGCAACTGGAGGAATTAGCGGAAGTGCAAGAGGCCCATAAAGGAAGGCTATATGTGTGGGTATATGTTGATCCGCGAAGGCCGAAAGCGCTGGAGTTGTTTTCACGGGCAATCGACGAATACGGGTTCAAAGGTTGCGGAGAAATTTCAGCGGAAGGTTTTCGCCTCGATGACGACCTTATTCAGCCTATGTTTAAAAAATGTTCGGATTCCGGTATTCCCGTCGATATCCATATACGTTCGGGCATGGGCCTGACAACGTTTGGCAGCGATGTCAGTGTAAATAACGCATCACATCCTGAGCATGTGAAAAAGCTGGCAAAGAAATATCCCGACCTGAAAATATTCATCGCTCATTCCGGATATTCATCATGGTGGCAGGCAGTCATACAAACCGCCCTCGAATGCCCGAATTGTTATCTGGACCTCTCCGACTGGAACTATGACCTGCCCAATATGGCTGAGTTTGTGGCCAAACTCGCTGCAATGAGGGATTCACTTGGCGCCGAGCGCATATTTTTTTCCAGCGATCAGATTTCAGGTCCACGCTTTTGCGGAGAGAAGTCGACGCTGCCGCAATGGGTGAATTTCTTCAAGACACTTCCCGAGCAGGCCCCAAATTATGGATACCATTTTACCCGGCAAGAAGTTGATTTAATTCTGGGAGGTAATGCACAAAGACTGTTTAACCTGCCTTCTCCTGCAAAGAAATAGAATAATAGTGTACAGCTATCCAGGAGGTTTCTACAGTGGGTTTACTCGATGGAAAAGTTGCAGTGGTCACCGGCGCGGGAGGCGGTCTGGGCAAAGCAGAGTCATTGCTCTTCGCCTCCCAAGGCGCCAGAGTAGTAGTAAATGATCTTGGCGGGAAAACAGATGGCACAGGAGCTTCCACTGCACCTGCCGACGTAGTTGTTGCCGAGATCAGGAAAATGGGAGTAGAGGCGGTAGCCAACTATGACTCTGTAGCTACCTGGAAAGGCGGGGAACGTATCATTAAGGCTGCAATTGATGCATTCGGCAGGATCGATATCCTGGTGAACAACGCCGGCATTGCGCGTAACCGTATGATTTTCAATATGACAGAGGAAGAGTGGGACATAGTGCAGAGAGTACATCTTTATGGGCATTTTTACTGCACCAGACATGCCTGCACATTTTTCCGCCAGCAGAAATACGGCCGTATCATAAATACGTCATCTCAAACAGGCCTGGGCAATATGGGGCAAGCCAATCTGGGCCTAACCAACTACAGTGCAGCCAAGGAAGGCATCGTGGGCTTCACACGCACGGTGGCATTAGATATGGCCAAGTACGGGGTAACCTGTAATTGTATACGTCCCATGGCCGCAACACGCATGACAATCTCACCTGATGTACAGGCCGCTATGGAGAAAGGTCCAAACCAGGAATCCGGCAATGCGGAAGGCGGGCTTGAAGCGGAGATCAGGAGATTGTCTCCCTCACATATCGCATCCCTGGTTGTTTATCTTGCCACGGATGCCGCCGCGAATATTAACGGTAAAAGTTTCCTGGTGGGCGGAGGCGAAATCGGCCTTTACTCTGAACCGGAAATTGTATCCAGCATTTTCAAAGACGGCATATGGACTGTGCAGGAGCTCGTAAATACCATGCCAAGGAGCATTATCAAAGGCCTGCCGGCATTGACCTAACCGAATGCCATTTGAGGAAAACGCTCTGTCTAATAGTATTATCTGCTCATTTTATTTAAACGATAAAGAAACGTAAAAGGAGATTTGAAGTGGACAACGTAATCGTTATCGGAGCCGGGTACATGGGCGGGGGCATAGCCCAGGTTGTGGCACAAGCAGGCTATCTCGTATATCTACATGACTCCAACCAGGCAGCTGTTGACAAATCCCTCGACCAGATCCGCTGGTCGACCGATAAACTGGAGAGCAAAGGTCAACTGAAAGATTCTGCAAAAGCAGTTCAGGAAAGAATAAGTGCAACACCAGACTTCACAATCGCTGCACAATGCAAGTGGGCCATTGAAGCAGTTTATGGAGACCTGGAGCTTAAAAATAATATATTTAAAAAACTGGACAATATCTGTCCGAAGGAAACCATCCTGGCCAGCAACACATCCAGTATACCCATCACCCGATTGGCTTCAGGCACTGAACACCCTGAAAGGATTGTCGGTGTGCATTTTTCAGGTCCTGTTCCGCTGATGCCTCTTGTAGAGGTAATCAAGGGTGATAAAACCTCGGATGCCGTTTTCAAGGCAAGTCTCGATTTCGTAGTTGCATTAAATAAATATCCGATTAAGGTAATGAAGGATATACCGGGCTTTGTCATGAACCGCGTC
>JAQTLG010000227.1 GCA_028715025.1 Dehalococcoidia bacterium
AATGAAACTGAGAGTCGCTATCACACAAAGTACAGGGGTAATAGATGATTCCAACAGCAGTACGGCCTTCCCCTCTTCCTGAATATTAAGCTGGTACAGCATGGGCGCTATAATGGCGGAGGATATTCCCCCCACCACCGATGCGAGGATAAATGACTTGATAAATCCCAGTCCTGTTAGATAATGGGCAGCAACGCCAACCAGCACCACATTTAATATGAAGGTGATTGTGGTCAGTATTAACGACTCTTTATAAGTTTTCCGCAAAGCTGAAATGCTCAGGCCTGTCCCTGCTTCGAACAGGATCAAAACAAATGTGACTATAGTAAATATAGGGCCGACCGCACCGAAACTGGTGGGTGTAGCTATACCTAAAAGAGGACCCAGCAGGAGACCGATGGCCACCAGGGGCAGCACATCCGGTATCCTGGTGTGCCTGAATAGCGCCTCGAACAGATGGGCGGCAAAGATCAGTACGCCGACTAATCCTATGACAAGCGCCGCATCATGCATTGACTGTAATGGCCTTTATCCAATAGAGACACATTTTCTATTACAATTCTTCCGATTCTACATTTAGACCACAGGTAAGATATAGATTATATTTTATTAGGCATCTGCCCGGAAGTAACATTATTTTCCTGCGCCGGATTAGCAGTATAGGTCGGTTCTGAATCAGCTTCTTCCGCAACCTCATCTTTGCCGTAAATGAGGATACCTAAAGCTGATATAATTACCGTAGTAATAATGATGGACATTACTATATCCGGATAAAAGGCAGCATTTATTATTCCAGCGGCAACCACCATCTGTACCAGAACTGCCGCGGACTCCCCTCTGGCTAACATTGTAGTCAATAAACCCCTGTTTGAGAATAATGTTGGGTTGCCTATCGAAGTGAGAAGTACCGCAATATACCGTACCAGCACTAATATCAGCGAAAAAACGACGCCCGCCACTACCAACATTGGATCGTCAAAGGAGATGATTAATCCGAGATATATAAAGAAGAAGGTTTTTATGAAGAAATAAATTTGAGCAGTAAATTTCCTCATTATTTGGGTGGCTTCAGCAGTGCGCTTCAGTTTAAGCAGTTTACTCACTCCAACGCCGTTCCCCAAGATCAAACCAAAAACCAGGGCAGATATAACGCCGCTGCCATTTATTGACTCAACAGCAAAATACAAAAGGAAAACAACAGCCAGTGTCACAATATCGTTATACTCTTCTTTTTGGAGCAAAGTCAGTATCCAGAGCCAGAATAATCCTGCAATGACGCCCACTGATAGCCCAAGAAGAATTTGTGTAACTATATCTACGCCGACAGTCGACAGCGAAACACCTGCTTCGCCGGCAACAATGGATTCCAGCAGGACCAACGCAATCACGATTATAACAGGGCTGTTTAATACTGACTCCAGGCTTATAAGCGATGAAACCTGTTCAGACACTCTGATCCGGCTCATGAGCGGTATCACTATGGCTGAGCTTGTGCCCCCGACGACAGTACCAAGTAAAATGCTGTCAATTAATTTCCAGCCAAACAAGAAATAGGCCGGGGCTGCTACCGCAGCGATGCTGAATGCCACACCAAATAACACAAGGATCAATGATCGAGGAGCACATGACCAAACCTTGGCAAATTCATATTCGATGCCGGCATTAAATATAATGACAACTAAAGCTAAGCTGGCAATAAGCTGAGAATAAGGCGCTAGCTGAGCCGGATCAACCCATTTAAGGACAGGTCCTATCAGGAAACCCAGCGCCAGGAGAATTAGTATGTCAGGAAAATGCGTCTTCTTAAAGAGGAAATCCGCAAGGAATCCGATTATAAGTAGAATCCCGATCAGTCCGAATACATCAATAACAGACACGCACTAATCCCCTTTGTCCAGAAGTCCGCTTCTCAAAGTTTTGAGAACTGCGTTGAACTTATCCTTTGGGTCGAAGCTGTAATTGCTTAAGGTCCAGACATTAGATATGCCCTGCATTACACTGAACAATAACAAGGCGGTCGCATCTATATCTATGTCTCCACGTAACTTTCCCCGGCTGACTTCTTTCTGTAATATCGTTTTTAACTTTTCTGTATATTTGACAATGGTATCATAGATACGCCTGTTTAATTTGCTGTCACCGAGACTGATTATTTCCGCGATGACCTGGAAAGATATACCCCGTCGCATCTCGATGGAAGAGAGATGACGCACTAGAATAGTCTCAAGAACGTCGCCATGCTGATCCCCCCGGATAGTTAAATCGGAAATAAGGCTGCTCTCTATATTTTCCACAAGCAAATATAATATCTCCTTTTTGCTTTTGAAGTGCCTGTAAATCGCTGCCTCGGTAAATCCGACTTCTTCAGCGATCCTTCTGACCGTCACATTTTCGCTGCCGATCTCGATGACCAGCTTGCGTGCCGCATTGACTATTTGTTCTTTTCGAGGGATCTTATTCTTGGAGATGCTATCCATTTGTGGTTACCGCTGCCAATTTATATTGAGCCTAAGCATGCAATAATTACGGCTATTATATACTTTTTTACCGGGAAGCATTGAACAAGTGACAAGGAGACTTAAACGCGACGCAACTAAGGCCTAATTATAAAAGATTTCAAGATAAATATGGATAACACGCGATATTTATAATGTCAGGACACCAGGCCGCTTATATAACTTGCATTTCGTATCTGGGCATATTATTTTCCACGTAGAAAATAACTTTAACCTTTTTGCCTTCCAACATATATTTATCAGACTCGGTGCGCAGCTCTTTGAAATCGATTTCTTTCAATACAATTGTGAGCAACTCCAGCTTTTGGTTAAGTTGCTCGTTCCCGGATTCCCCCGATAACAATTGCCTGAGTGTATCCTCATATTCTTTTTTAGTAACAGTATGAATACAATTCGAAAGACTGGGTACCAACTCGATCATTAGCACGATATTCCGAGTTTCTTTTAAATCATTTATTTTAGCGTAAGCCTGGTACCTGCATTATTAAGGAAAAATATACCAGGGAACTCCTGCGCCAAACGTGCGGAAGCACCGAAACCGGTGCAGTGAGATACACCGAGTTTCTGAATCCCCATTTCTTTCAGATCATGGATAGTTCTTTCGATCCGTTCTTCATTGGCAAAGATAAGATGGGTGCCTCCTATTACAGCATATACATTTTCTTTGCCGGTTATTTTCTGCGCCTGACGCAGTGTGTTGATCATTCCACGATGAGCGCAGCCGAGTATAACGACCAGACCAAAGTCTGCGTCGATAACGAGTGCCAGGTCGTCAGCAAGGGCATCGGGCTCCATACCATCCTGATTCTTAACGAACAGATTGCCGTCGATCTGTTCATAATCCGAAATCATCGCGATTTCGCCAGTTGTGGTTATGTGTTCAGTAATTGATACCGGCTCACGGCTGATAATGAGGCGTGTGCAGATGGCCTCCAGTTCATCCTTGGTAAAAGGTGCACCGATGGATCGATAGTTATCCGGGCCGAAGCCTACATGTTTGGCAGACCACAGGTCCGGATGGCAGATGACGCTGGCGCCCTTGCACTTTTCCAATATTTCGCGCAGGCCGCCGGTGTGGTCTGCATGGCCGTGGCTCAATACTATATCATCGATTGCGGACAAATCAATGCCCAGGAGCTTGGCGTTATATGCCGCTGACATGCCCGGCCCGGTATCCATAAGGACCTTTTTCCCGTCTGCCTCGACCAGTATACTCAGTCCCCACTCGCCGAGGAAACCATACCCGGCGGTATTCTCGCTCAAAGTAGTAATTTTAATTTCCATCATTTCCTCCTCAC
>JAQTLG010000228.1 GCA_028715025.1 Dehalococcoidia bacterium
GGATTTATTCGCTGTGGGAATCTACGCCTTTTTCTCAAGCCTGGTGCCTATGGTCATTGGGCCGCGTTTCATCATGCTGGGCATGACACCACAGCCTCTCGTTGCAGGAACGGGCTTTGTACTTTCAGGTATAGCAGGCATCCTTACAGCCGTCAATTACAGTCTGCACACAAGCAAATTTTTGCGCCTAGTAACGGCTATTGTTCTTGTTGTCGCTGGAGTCATCTGGGCTTTCACCGCCTATGCTGCAATTTGGGAACATCTGGGCACGTTCTCAAAATGGGCCCCACTGACCGGCCGATAATAGGAAGGCGATTTAGTCGCCCGAACTTTAGGCAAAATCGCATTTCATCAGGGCAGATTCCTTAATCTATTTGGATCGGTGGCCAGGTAAGTTGCTGGTTGTCTTTTGTCTTTTCTGTATCATCTAGCATCATTTGAGCATAATTCTGGCATCCACTATCCAATAGCCCTTACCCTCAGGCATGACTTTTACCGGGTTTAAGTCAAGCTCGGCTATCTGGGGTATATCTTCGACCATGGCAGAAAGCCTGAGTAAGAGGTCCTGAATAGCTCCGGTATCCGCTGGTTGTGAACCACGAAATCCTTCGAACAGCTTGGACATCTTGATAGAGCTTATCATTTCCGTCGCATCCAGATCGGTAAGTGGGTGTAACCTCAGAACTATATCCTTTATCAACTCGGCATAAACCCCTCCTGAGCCAAACATAATTAGTGGCCCGAAGGCTGGATCCTGAGTTACGCCGACAATTACCTCTATACCTTCTTTCACCATTTTCTGTACTATAACCCCTTGCATCTCATCCTGGCGTCCAACCTTTTCCAACCTAGCCCTTATGTCGTCAAAGGCTTGTTTTACTTCATCTCCTGAATTAAGATCTAAAACTACGCCACCTATATCACTCTTGTGAGTTATTGTAGATGAATCAAGCTTCACGGCTACGGGAAAACCTATCTTTGCAGCCGACGTAGCGGCTTCATCAGGTGTTCTGGTTATCAACGTCTCAATAACACGGATGCCGTAGCAAGTGAGCAAATTGCTTATATCCAGGGGATCCAGCCACAACGGTCTTTGTGTGCTTCTGGTCAGTGCCTTTCCGACAATCTTACGAGCTTCTCTTCTATCGATTCCGCTGAATTCAGGGATTCTACCGACTGGTTTCTGCCGAGCCTCAACGTATTCTATAGCTTTGGTTAGAGCAGAAATTGCCTCTTCCGGAAATGGATAGCTAGGGACGAATCTGCCGCTGGACCCTAGCTTAGCCTTGAAACCCCTCTGTCCCAGGAAACAGGCCAGCAGAGGCTTTCCCCTATCCCTGAAATCTTGTGCTACATTCCTGATGGCTGCCTCGAAGTCGATCGTGTTTCCAATAACAGGCGGAATAAATATAGCAAGTACAGAATCGTTGTCTTTGTCCTCGGCAAGGAGTCGAAGTATGCCACTAAATTCTTCAGCATCCGCGCCAGCAGTGGTATCAAGTGGATTGTTAATGCTGACGTCTCGTTTCAAGACTAATTTCAGTTTTTGCTCCAGTTCGGGAGATGGCTGAGGTAAAACGAGACTGTTATGAGCTGATGCGTCCGCAGCTATTATACCTGGACCACCTCCGTTGGTTACTATGACTAGTCTTCGGCCTCTGGGAAAGGGCTGGTTTGAGAGGAGAACGGCTACGTCAAACATCTCCTCCATTAGATTTACCCTGATAATCCCGGCGTGTTTAAATAGGACATCGGAAATCACTTCCGGAGTTGCCATAGCTCCGGTGTGTGATGCAGCCGCGCGAGATCCGGCTTGAGTACTTCCGCCCTTAACCACCACAATAGGTTTCTTTGCAGTGACACGGCGGGCAATACGTGAGAACTTTCGTGGATTCCCGAATGACTCAAGATAAAGTAAGATCACGTCGGTAGCTGGATCCTGTTCCCAGTATTCCAGAAGATCATTAGATGAGATATCAGCCCTGTTTCCCACGCTGACAAATGTTGATATGCCGATATCGAGATTGCTGGCGTATTCGAGGATAACAAGGCCCATAGCGCCGCTCTGAGAGAGAAAGGCAACATTGCCGGCGGGAGGGTTTACTGGTGAGAAAGTGGCGTTCATATTGACAGACGGGTCAGTATTTATTACTCCCATGCAGTTTGGGCCAATTATCCTCATACCGTGACCCAATGTAACATCACGCAGTTCTTTTTCCCGTGAGGCTCCCTCCGGACCAATTTCCTTAAATCCATCAGAGATGACAACAAGAGTGTGTACCCCTTTATGGCCGCATTCATCAGCTACCTTGACGACAAGCTTAGCCGGGACAGCAATGACAGCCATATCAACATCACCGGGGATATCAATCACGGAAGGATAGGTCTTTAGTGACATCAGAGAATCAGCACTGGGATTTACCGGGTAGACTTTACCTGAAAAACCATTTTGAATCAGGCTTTGCAGGAGAATAAAGCCAATAGTACCGGGATGTCGGGATGCCCCAATTAGTGCTATAGACTGTGGTCTAAGGAGCGAGCGAAGCGAAGCTAGAGTTGAAATCCGCTCTCTTTCCTCCTCTTTTTTTGATATTGCCTCGGTCTGCGTAATGGGAAAAACAACATTATATACACCGGTTTGTATCTTATCGGTAATATTAAAACCATAACTCTTGAATATGCCCGAAGCACGTGCATCGCCTGCGATAGTATCGGCCTCAAAAGTATTGATGCCGTTTTTACGCGCGACAGTTGACAATTGTTCCAGAATGGCTGTCCCCAGTCCTCGGCCTTGATAGCCATCTTCGACGACTAAGATGACCTCAGCAGAATGACGGTTTGGTAGACGGTAGTATTTACCGGTGGCTACTATCTCTTTGCTCGGTTCTCGTAAAACCTCGGCGACGAAAGCAAATGTGTCATGATAGTCTACCGTACAAAAACGAACGGCGTCATCGAGGTCCATTTCTTTTGCGGTGTGTTGAAAGTGCAAGTATTTATTATGTGGACTGAGCCGGCCAATAAAGCTTATCCAGCTTTTGGCATCGTCCGCTCTTATAGGTCTGAGCAAAATACCCGAGCCATCTTTTAATATTGCTTTAGTTTCGTATTGAGACGGATAAGCAGTTTCGTATTGTTTAGTCGCTTTTGCCATTCAAACACCTCCGTAACGGCGGAAATCAATTCTCACTCTTGATTAATAGTCCTGGTCGGCAAAAACGTGAAGTCCGGCCCGAGACATTGTCTTGACGAGAATAAAACCGACTGTTTGAACACCCTGCCCTGCCTCACACCCAACCAAAAAGTTAATTTCTGCTGCCATATTTTCTGCCTCCTTAATCTCGCTATTATTAAAATTGAACTTATATCTCGATGTCAGATTCATCCTCATCACCAAGCGTCCTGCTGCTTCTAAAGCTTAAAAGTCTCCTAAAGCTTGGGCATCTGCGGCGCGCCAAAGCTGTAAGGCTTTCCCGGGATAGGAAGGTCTTTCTTATGATTTGTAACGATCTGCAAGAATAGTCCAGTGTTTTGCCCACCCTTATCGCAGCCGCACTCACAGTCGTTTTCTTTGCCTCAGCATTTACTACTATGCGCGGACAAATTATCAACTGCGTTCTCCCATTTACACTTATATCGCAATTTCTGGGTAAAGACGATACCTAAACTCACGTAATTGGGAACAGAATTACTCCTCATATTTCCTCATGTTTAGTGTAAGGTCTACAATGTGCAATAGTTATAAAAATTGACCCAAAAATATTACATATTTATAACAATTTGGGATAAGCTCGGATGTGTTAGTTAACT
>JAQTLG010000229.1 GCA_028715025.1 Dehalococcoidia bacterium
GATGACACTCTGCCTGCTGTTCGTAGCACAGGTCGGCTGTAGCCCGGCTCAGCTTAATACCGCAGGCACGAATGCCTCCGGCGCGGCTCCGGAAGACTACGGCTTCATGGTCCAGCCTGACGTCTTCCGCAACATAGAGAATCTGAATTTACAGCTGGACTGGGTACGCAGGCCCGATTCCTCTTTTCCACTCAGGGAAGCGTCAGACAATTTTACAACGGGCTACAAGTTCAGCGGCAAAACGTACACGCTCGATGAGTATTTTGAAAGAAATTCAGTTCTGGGATTTTTGGTCCTCCGGGATAACCGTATTGTGCTCGAAAAATACCTGCACGGTGCCGGGCCGAAGTCCCGCTTTATCTCCAATTCGATGGCCAAGTCCATCGTATCAGTACTGACCGGCATCGCCATTGAAAGGGGAGAGATCGGAAGCGTAGACGATCCCGTCACTCGTTATATTCCTTACCTTTCGCAAAGCGGATTCAAGGATGTAACCGTCAAACAGACACTGCAGATGGCAACCGGAATCGACTGGAACGAGGACTACACCGACCCGGACAGCGATTTTTCCCGCTTTGTGCTGGCCTGGGGGTGCGGGAGGCCGGCCCTGATAGATTTCGCGGCAGCCTGCAAACCGATCGAGCCGCCCGGCCGGCGGTTCGAGTATCAGAGCATCGATACACAGGTGCTGGGACGATTGATTGAAACGGTCTCCGGCGAATCGCTTAGTGAGTACTGCGAGAGAGAGCTGTGGAATAAAATCGGTGCTGAGGACGATGCCTTTTTCTATCGCGGTAAACAACAGCCCGATATACTGGCCGCGGCAGGCTTCTGCGCCACTCTCAGGGATTACGGGCGCTTCGGACTTATGATGATGAACGGCGGCAAAGTGGGCGACAGCCAGGTCGTATCCGGAGATTGGGTCCGCATGTCCACCACCGCTGAGGGTGCGGCGGAGCCCTCCCGGCCCGCCGCCGGCGATGCATACTCGGACAGTCTGGGATACGCTTACCAGTGGTGGCTACTCGACGGCGGCGTTTATATGGCGATGGGCATTCACGGACAGGCCATTTACATCGATCCCGCCCGCCGCATTGTCATCGTGCAGACCAGCGCCTGGCTGGAGCCCGACCCCGACGAACGCTGGGACGAGATGATCACGGTCATGACCGCCATTGCGGATAAGATCAGCCCGTCGAAGTCCTATATGCAGCAAATCTGGAATGAGAATTACCCGTTTTATCAGAAAATCCTGAACCTGCCCTATAATCAGGAGCTAATGAGTGGCGAACTCGATGAAGCGATTTTTCGTGACTACATCATCCAGGACTATCATTTCTGTCAGAACTACAAGAAGGTGCACGCGATTCTGCTCGCCAAAGCCCCCGATGAAAAGGCAGCCAAGGCGATGCTCGATTGTATGAATATGATAGATGCTGAGATTGAAGAGCTTCACGCAACATATATTAAGAAATACGGGATAACTGAAAAGGAGCTTACAGACCCGACGGAATATCCCAGCACGGAGCTTTACAACTCATACCTGATCAAGACCGCAACGCTCGAGCCGTTTGAGGTAGGTTTCATGGCAACTCTGCCCTGCCACTGGGTCTACTACCAGATCGGAAGTGACATGAAGAAGATGGAAACAGTTCAGAGGAATAAATATCAGGCATGGATCGATGAATATGGGGATACGACGTGGGAGCAGAGCGAGACAAAAGAAGTCGTGGACCTGGCCGAGGGATACATGCAGGCCGCCGATGCTGAAACAAGGCTAAAAATGAAGACTGCCTTTGTGACCGCCATGAAACTGGAATACATGTTCTGGGACGGGATCCACAACGGAACAAGGTGGGTGGAGTAGTGAAAGCATAAATTCTCGATTAGTGCCTGCACTTTATGATGATTTGCTCAGGTTCACATTTGAATCATGCCCTTTTTCAGGGCATTTCCGTAGCCTCTGCGCATAATCCATATAACCAGGTCGGGACTGATGCGATTCAATAGCGAGAGGTACTGCGCGAACCCGGTCAGGATAATAAATGCCTTGTTGCGCTCAACACCCCGCAGTATCCTTTTAGCGCACTCATCGGGAGTTAAGCCGCCCCAATCGGGCATTTGAGCGCGCTTTCCCACGTCGATATTAATTATCTTTGAATCGGTGAAGATTGCGGTTTTGATATATCCCGGACAGACGACGCTCACCTTTACGCCGTGACCGGCGCCCTCAATTCGCAGGGCGTTGGACAACCCTACCACGCCGTATTTGCCGGCCACGTAACTTGCGATGCCAGGCAGAGGTGCTAATCCCGCGATCGAAGCTGTATTTATGATATGTCCGAAACCCTGTTTAACCATAATGGGGTAAGCGACGGCGACGCCATGGACGACACCGTAAAAATCGATATCGATAACGTTGCGCCAGTCATCTATGGTGAAATCTTTGGCGGGGCCGGCCACGGCGATACCTGCATTATTAAAAATGTAATCGATCCGTGCATGAGCATCGACCGCATCGTTCACCATGTTTTTTACGGCATCGTAATTCGAAACATCCACTACAGATGAGGTAACCTTGCCGCCATCCCTTGCTATGCCTTGTGCGACCTGCTCTATGCGTCCTGCATTGATGTCGCTTATCACTACGTTCGCACCGCGCCGCGCCAGCTCCCCCGCCAATCCTTTGCCGATACCGGAACCTGCGCCCGTAACAATCGCCACTTTGCCGTTGAAAACGCTCATATTCATATTCACAACGTCGATGTGCCTTTTCTGTCAGGCAATCAGCGTTGCATTATAACAAAAGCGCCTGTTTGAGTTACAGAACCCGGCCGATGGCCGCTCCATCTCTAATGGCGAACATGATGTTGCCCGGGGCCCTGGCGTCGCCCAGCAGCCACACTTTTTTAGGTATGCCGGCGCTGATTTCCCTATAAAGCCGGTCGTCTGAATTGTATCCAACGGCCAGGACGACGGAATCAGCCGCAATAGTTTCCTTTCCTTGCGCAGTAACCACATCCACGCTGTTTTTCCCGATGGCAGCGACCTGCGTCCCGAGCATCACCCTGATATTCTTATAGGCCAGCATATCCTCGAGCATCTTTTTATTGGCTATGAAAAGGGCCTCTTTACCGAGTGTCATCAGGCCGGGCAGCGCTTCGATCAGGGTGACCTCCTTGCCTTTCTCTTCCAGCCACAGGGCCACTTCGCAGCCGACCTGTCCGCCGCCGATTACTGTCACGCGCTTACCCGCTTCCTTTTTCCCCAGCAGTAGGTCAGTAGCGGTGCACACATGCGGCAGGTCAACGCCGGGGATGGGCGGGACCTTGGCGGTTGCTCCTGTGCCCACGACGATCTCATCCGCATCCAGCTTACCAATCCGGTCAAGCGTCATTTCGCGTCCAAGATTCACCTTCACGCCAGCGTCTTTCAGCTCTTTTTCGTACCACTTCACCAGCCTTCTGTCAGCATCCTTGGATTCCGGGACAGACCCCGCCACAACCACACCGCCCAGGCTGTTGTTCTTATCATAGATGGTAACATTATGCCCGCGCAGCGCGGCGATGCGGGCGGCCTCCATGCCCGCCACGCCTGCGCCGATTATGGCTATCTTCTTAGGGATCGTAACCTTCTGCAGACCCGCAAACTTCTCGTTGAAAAGATCGGGGTTGACCGCGCATGTCATGGGCAGTCCCGCAAAGTCATGGCCTATGCATCCATGGTTGCAGCTGATACAGGGGCGTATGGCTTCGTCCTTCCCCATCCTGGCTTTGCCTGCCCATTGAGGGTCGGCCAGCAGTGCCCG
>JAQTLG010000230.1 GCA_028715025.1 Dehalococcoidia bacterium
CACTTCAGCTCGATGGTTCCTGATTCACATCCTTCCGCCCTTACGCCACTTAACGATCTCACTTGTTTTCTCAGCGTTGCTGAGGTTAAAAGTCAATGCGCCGGGGCTGATCAGTTTTATGTATTTTGTCAGCGTGTCTCCAGGGCCAACCTCGAAGAAAGTAGTTATGCCGCGGGCAAGCATGGTCTCAATCGATTGCTGCCATTTTATACAATGCACTATCTGGCTTATCAACTCTTCCTTGAGAGCCTCAAGCGAGTGCATGGGCTGCGCTGTCACGTTGGATACTACCGGTATCTGTGGTGTATCATAATTGAATTGTCCTACAGCGTTTATCATGCCGGACAATGCAGGTTCCATTAAAGAAGAGTGAAAGGCGCCGCTGACTTTGACCGGATGCATGCGTTTTGCTCCCTTGACCTGCGCCAGCCTCCTGGCCTTGGCCAATTTATGATCTTCCCCGCTGATCACCGTATTTTCGGGCGCGTTTATATTGGACAGTTCGACTCCGGTAGTAAGGCAAACACCCTCGACCGCATCTTTATCGAGGTCCATAATTTGTAGCATGCCGCCCGGCTTGCGTCGGCCCGCCTCGTTCATGAGGCGCCCACGCTCGCGAATGAGTCGCACGGCGTCTCCCAGTTTCATCATGCCGGATGCCACCATGGCCGCATATTCGCCGCATCCATGGCCCGCCACCAGTGTGGGGGTTGGAAGCGCTCCGCCACTGATCTCCTCTCCGGCCCTGAGGCAGGCGATGCTCACGGTCATAATGGCCGCCTGGGCATTCATGGTCTGCGCGAGGTCCTCTTCAGGGCCTTCGAAACAAAGTCTTGAGAGCGGGAATCCTAATGCCTTGTCTACATCGTCAAAGACTTTCCTGGCGGAATTGTAGTGGACGTAAAAGTCGAGCCCCATTCCGACCTGCCTGGATTCCTGACCCGGGAAGACATAGGCCACTTTTACATCTTCAACCATCTAAATTCCCTCCTTCATTTACCATAACAGCTTGACGACACTATCTATTTGCGCTTCTTTTTCGGACTTTTAATCTCGATTACTTCCCTGCCATCATATGTACCGCAAGAGGGGCAAACCTGGTGAGGCAGCTTTGGACTGTGACAGCGGGAACACTCGATAAATGCTGCAGGGGTCTTTGCAAGGTGACTGCGCCTTTTCCCCTGGCGCGCTTTGGGGTATTTCTTTTTAGGAAGTGGTGCCATTTATATTTTGCTCTCCTTTTCTAACTGCGTTAATTTGTCCCACCTACTGTCACGAGGCCGGCTTGAGTGACCGCAGTCGCCGCGAGCCAGTTCCTGGCCACAGATAGGGCAGATGCCCGGACAATCAGGCCTGCACAACAGTCTGGTAGGTGTCGTCATGATTATATACTGTCTGATTGCTTCGCTTAAGTCAAGGATATGATTATCGGTGATCGCAAATTCGTCAGGCGGTGGATTAAGGTGGGCGCCTGAAACGATATCAATAACCGGAAAGAATTCCTCCTCCATTATAAATGAAATTCGTTTCTTTACCTCTGCCAGGCAACGTGAACAGGAACCTTTGATATCAACAGAGAATCTGCCTTCAGCGAGGATACCTCGACTGGTGCGCATCAGTTCAATATTGCCTTTAACGTGGTTCTCGCCATTTTCGCCGGCCAGTCCATCTATTTCGTAATTGCGCTTTGCTCCGACCGGCTCCTTGAGGAGCTGGGCGACATTTATCTGCATTATGATAGATACGACTTCGAATTTGGCTCATTATAAGTAGAGATATGTGTAATGTCAAGAAAATGAAGGCAGCCGGGATACTGGCTATTCAGTTAGCGCCGTGTAGCATGTCGGATATCGATCTATATCGTATTTGACATATAGTGGTAACAGCCGGTTAACATAAGATCATACATATCTTGACTGAGCTTGATGAAAGGATTTAAACTGTCTAACGCCGGGGTGATAGTGGCATGTACCACCTGCGGGAAGAGTAAGTGTATGCTGGCGGTTTTAATAGCTGTGAATCACCCCTATCTACGGGAATTCAGGTCAATTTCCCTTGATTGCCTCTGAATTGCCGTTTTGACTCAGCCAAGGATATTTTCGGAAAGAAGCTTTAGACGGTCAATTATTCTGGATAATGCTAAACTGTTCCTGTAAAGAACTTAAGTAAGGAGTAAAGACACAGGGTATGAAAGTCGTATTTATTGAAGACATCTCGGCCAAAGAAAAAAAGGGCGATATTAAAGAGGTATCTGACGGATATGCCAGAAACTACTTATTGCCCAGGGGTCTGGCCTTGCCTGCAACCCCGGGCGCTGTAAAAGCCGCCGAGAAAATCGCCCAGGAGCGTGACCGGAAGCGCGAGCGGATGCATGAGGAGTACGTTGAACTGGCCAGGCAGATTGAGGGTAAGGAAGTGCGTTTCAAGGGCAAGGCCAGCACAAAGGGCACTTTGCACGGATCGATCACAGCAGCCGATATAGCTGACAGACTGTCTGATCTGGTCAATGTAGACATCGATAAGAAAAAAATATCCATGAAAAGCTCTTTGCATAATATCGGAGAGTATGAGGTCGAAGTGATTTTCAGCAAAGATGCAGCAGCCAAGATTATGGTCATAATTGAGAGGGAAACAGTCTGAAACTATGAGAGAGACACTGCCGCCCTATGACCTGGATGCCGAAGAAGCGGTGCTCGGCTCACTACTGATCGATAGCGAGTCTATCACAGAGATAGACACCATAGTGGGAACCGAGGATTTTTTCAGCGAGCAGAACCAGTTCGTATTCGGCGCTTGTCGCAACCTGTTCCAGCGTGATGAAGCCATTAATCAAATCACGGTTGCACAGGAACTGGTCAGGCTTGGAAAGCTGGATGACGCAGGGGGAGCCGCCTATCTCAGCCATCTTGTGTCCATGGTGCCGACGTCCCTACATGTACGGCACTACGCGCAGATTGTGTATCGGCTGGCTACCATGCGACGCCTGATCAGCGCAGCCGGTCAGATAGAGTCGCTTGGATATAAAGCTGATCCCGACGTTGATCTCTCGCTTACACGTGCGGAAGATATCATCTTCAAGCTCAGGACGAGACAGGGGCGAGGTGAATTTATTCCCATTCAGGATGCGCTCAACCGCTATTTTGAGGAAGCGGCCCACAGGACTACTCTCGATAGAGACATCCAGAATATCAGGACGGGTTTCAAATCCATCGACAACGCTCTGGGCGGGCTGCAACGCTCAGAGCTGGTTATACTTGCTGCCAGGACTAGTATAGGCAAGACAAGCCTGGCCCTGAACATCGCCCGCAACGCAGCCGTTAATCAGAAGGCCTGTATCGCCCTCTTCAGCCTTGAGATGTCCCGACGTGAGATAATCCAGAGGTTATTGTCGAGTGAATCCAATATTGAGTCGCAGCATTTCAGGAAGGGACGATTTTCAGATCTCGAGGAGCGCCTGCTTCAGCGTGACATAATACCCAGGCTGGCGGAGACTTCCATATATATAGATGATACTCCCAACATGCGTATCAGCGAGGTGCGCAGCAAGGCCAAGCGGCTGCATCTGAAACACAGTGTCGATATGGTCGTCCTCGACTATATTCAGCTGTTAAGGGGTGATTCAAGGAGCGATAATCGGGTCCAGGAGATGACCGAGATCACACAGTCGCTTAAAGCGCTGGCTCGTGAGCTGGATACGCCTGTCCTTGCTTTATCGCAGTTGAGCCGCAATATCGAGCACCGCCAGGAAGGTAAAAGGTCAAAGCAGCAGGTCAAACCCCAGCTTTCCGACCTGCGCGA
>JAQTLG010000231.1 GCA_028715025.1 Dehalococcoidia bacterium
CACAGCTTCCGATAAGCGAAGCACAGAAGACCGTGCTGGACTCTAATGTAGCCGTGGGTTATGCCATCACTTATATCTTCGGCACAGCCGGCACCATAGTTTTCCTGAAAATGGTACCACGCATGCTGAATATCAATTTGAAGCAGGAGGCAGCGAAGCTGGAGGAGCAGATGAGCGGCGGCGCCGCCGCGGCGGAAAAGCCGGAGATGTTTTCCTGGTCGAAGCAGCTTGAGCTGCGCGCTTACCGGGCTTCAATAAGCAGCATCGACGGCAAAACCGTCAGCCAGATTGAGGCGCTTTTCTCCGAGAGGGTCTGTCTGACCAGGATCAAACGAGGAAACAACCCTGTTACAGTGGAACCCGATACAATTGTTAAGGCCAATGACACAGTCGTTTTATCAGGCGGGTCCAGATCAATGCTGTCTGCTCCTGATTTGATCGGGCCTGAGATTGACATGACAAGCGTAATGGATGTTGTGGGTGAGGTACTGGAAGTCTGCGTACTCAACAAGGCGGTGGTCGGGCGAACCCTGGGGGAACTAAGCAAGAATAAGCTGGCGCATGGCATTTTCCTCAGCAAGGTGACACGCCAGGGACATGAAATACCCATAACGCGCGATACGGAAGTGCATAAATGCGATGTTTTCAGTTTGATCGGTGTCAGAGAGGATATTGAAAGGGTAGTTGGTTACCTCGGATATCCCGAGCGGCCGACCAACATTACCGATCTGGTCATGCTGGGATTGGGCATAGTGCTCGGTACATTACTGGGGCTGGTTGTGATTCATGTGGGCAAGCTGCCCATAACGCTTGGTGTGGGCGGTGGTGTTCTGGTATCAGGACTGGTCTTCGGCTGGCTGCGCTCTGTACATCCTACCTTCGGCCAGATCCAGGGAGGCGCGCAATGGCTGCTTTCCGACCTGGGGCTTAACCTGTTCATCGCGTGTGTCGGAGTATCCGCAGCAGTGCAGGCGGTGCAGGCCTTCGAGACTACAGGTCTAAGTGTATTCCTGGCGGGCGCAGTTTTGTCTCTCGTTCCGATCATTCTCGGCCTGATTGTCGGCCGCTACCTGCTTAAAATGAACATCGTGTTGCTGATGGGTGCGGTCTGCGGCGCGAGGGTGATTACAGCTGCGCTCAATACGCTGCAGGAGGACGCCGACAGCACCACCCCGGCGCTGGGCTTTGCGGTTCCCTATGCCGTCAGCAACGTGATACTCACCGTATGGGGCAGCGTAATCATAAGCGTCATGACCTGACATATGCGGTAATTACACAGGAAAAGTATCTGACAGTCTTCGCAGCCAAAGATTGCTGATGTCAGGAGACAGGTATTTGTATCTGTCGGTGCTTATTAGCCCCGGGAACAGAGTCCGGGATGCTATAAGACGATGAAGTATATGCAAGACGCAATCTGCTGGATGAGACGGGTGGTTGCTATAAGCGGTCAAGCAGGACCGAGAGAACGAGGATGATGATCCAGCAGGATACGGATAAAGCGCCGATGCGGCGCATGACTGTGTATGTTTTAGCAAATGCGGGCGAGCCTATCTGTTTGAAAAACCGCGGAAAGTAGCGGAAGTGTATCAGCACGGCGTCGACCAGTAGCACGACCACCAGCAGGTGCTTAACTCCCAGTACGTAAGCATTGAGGTTATCCTTGTCCAGGGTCAGAAAGATTCCACTGACAATGAGCGCGATAAATGCGATCCAGGTGAAGGGTGCTATACGGCGTGCAATACGCGCCCTTTTCAGCCTCTGCTCATCTGTCTTCAAATTCAGCATAAGGGCGGCACAGACCATCGCGCAAACGAAGCCCAGCCCTGTTGCGATGGCATGGCTATAGGAGGCAATTTCCATTTCCGAAAGGCATTGTAGGTTCTTCAATATCTAATGTCAACGTCAGGGAGCGATCGCTGCGGTCCAAAGCCACTTGTATTGATTGAGATGCCTTTATATCAGAGAGCTATGCTACGATATTTTTCTCTGTTCGATATCTTCCACGGTCCGCTGGTATTTTTCGTGGATCAGCTTTTTATCAAACTCCCAGAACTCGTGCAGCATGGCGTCCTGTTCCTGTTTGCTCAGATATTCAAGACAGGGATAGAAAAAATGTTTGTCTTCCTTTTCAATATGGGGTGGATATAAGACGACGAGTTCCTGCAAGCAGTTAACGATGTCCTTATGAGATTGAGAAGCACCTTTGATGTAGCTATCCCTTGCGTTCGCCAGACGTGCAACGATCTTGCGCGCTGTAGCGTGTTCCTCAAGCAGTTCATGCATGATCCCTGCATGCTCCGGGGACAGGCTCTTGCGTGCGAGGTCTCTGAAAAGGATGTCCTCTTCCTTCCCATGATGAGTGCGATCGGCATAGGTCCTGATGAAATCGATTGCCACCATCAGGAAGCCGGTGTTGACTTTACCGCTGGTATTTATCTGATCGATTTCTGCTTTCAACAATGATATCATTCGTTCGATCAGGCGGTGTTCTCTCATTAGAGGGCCTATCGGCTTCATCTAATCCTCCTTTATTTGATACTCCGTTTCCCCAGGATTATACCCTCTGTTATGAGAATTATTCCTGGAAGGAGAATTAATATCAAGCCGGAGATCGTTTGAGCGATGCCCGCCCTTTCAGTCCAGCGGCTGTCCAGCATAACCAGAAACAAACCGTAGAACGATAGAATATATATACTGCCGATAATTAAGCATGCGATCCAGAAAAAACGCGGCCTGGAGATAAGTCCGCCGACCATGGCCAAAATGGCGCCGATGGCGCCGAAGCACAGCGCAACGAAATATCCCACGCCTGAGCTGGTCATCCCCGGATATACAAGGTCGTTATATGAAGCGGAGAATGAGCAGAAGAGGCCCGGTATCACTAAACCCAGGCCGAACCACGGGAGTATGTTTAAAAAAGTATTCATAATTACACGTCAGTCAAATATATCCGTCGTTATCATGATACTACACCTGTCATTATCTCAGGGGGATACCGTTACAGTTACTGTGGCTGTATCCGAGCCCGCGCTGTTGAAGGCGGTCAGGGTGTAGGTCGTGGTCTCCGTTGGGTATACATCCTGATAGCCCCATGCCGAAAGCTCACCTATATCGGGTTCGATAGAGATGGAAGTTGCTCCCGTTATGGCCCAGTTCAGCAGCGATGATCCTCCGGACGAGATGGTAGTGGGCGAAGCTGTGAATGAGTCTATTTGCGGCGGAGTACCCGATGTCGTTGTTATGGTGACTGTGGCTGAAGCATTTGCAGAACCATAGCTGTTGGTTGCGGTAATTGTGTATGTGGTCGTGGCGGCGGGAGTTATTGTCCTGGAACCGGTGGCCGAAACGGTGCCAATGCCTTGATTGATGGAGACGGTGCTGGCACCCGTAACGGTCCATGATAATGTTGCCGATTGTCCTGACGTGACCGAGGCCGGGCTTGCGTAATAAGTGCTTATCACCGGCAGATTGGTAGATGTGCTGACTGTGACAGCGGCCGTCGCCGTGATTGTACCGTGGCTGTTAAAGGCGGTTAATACATATGTAGTTGTGGATAAAGGCGTTACCGACTCTGACCCGGTGGAAGATACGACGCCGATGCCGGGGGTAATAGATACCTCCGTCGCATCCGCAACAGTCCAGTGCAGTGTCGAAGACGACCCGGAAGTAACGGTGACGGGAGATGCGTAAAACGAGCTGATCACCGGTGACCCTTCCGTGGCCACCGTCACCGTCGCTGTCGCGGTTGTGGGGCCGCTGGTGTTGGTGGCCGTGAGTGTGTAGGTGGTGGTC
>JAQTLG010000232.1 GCA_028715025.1 Dehalococcoidia bacterium
TGCCGGTGGGTTTCTCCCCCATTTTGGCGGCCGTCTCACGGGAATGAAGCCGGCTGTTGAGTACCCCATCTTTGATTAAAAAAGTCTTGCTGGCCGGCGTTCCTTCATCATCGTACCTGTAGCTGCCGCGCAGGCCTGGCACAGCCGCGCCGTCTACTATATTAAGATGTTGTCCGCCGAACCTGCGTCCCAGAACCATTATCTCCCGCATCTGGGGGTTCTCATAGATGTGGTCTGCTTCTGAGAGATGGCCGAATGCCTCATGAACGAATACGCCCGCCAGCACCGGATCAAGGACCACGGTGTAGGTATCCCCTTTGACCTCGGGAGCGGAGAGCATGGCTACAGCCCGCCGGGCGATACCCCGCGCCTTCTCGTGCAGGCCTTCCACAGTTGAGAAATCACCCTTGCTGCCTATACTCAGGCCGACCTGCTGGACATCGCCGTTGCGGCTGGCAATGGCTGACAGCCGCAGGTTCAAGTCTATGCGGCTTTGCTCGATATAAGAGCCGTCGGAGCTGGCGTAGATGACCTTTTTCCTGATATCACCGTAGCCGATGCTGGTGGTCTGAATGCCCGGAGTTTCAAGCATGATGCGATTATACTCATCCAGCAGCGACTGCTTGGCGGAGAGGCTGACTGCCACGGGATTCTTTTTATACTCGGCTTCAACCTTATCGACGACAGCCCGGGCGGGACTGAACTCGCTCTTTCCTTTGCCCACATGGGCGGCCTGCTCCACTGCCAGGGCAGCGCTCTTCGCCAGCCTGTCAGGACTGTTAAAGCTGGCAAAGCCCCATCCTCCTTTCACCAGCGCACGGACGCAACCGCCCGAGCTGGCCGTCCTGCCCACCTCTTCCAATCGCTCGCCCCGGTAGACCAGGCGGCTCGACTGGCTCTCATCAAGGCGGACCTCGATGTAATCTGCTTTGAGCTTGCGGATAACGGAAAATAGTTTGTCCTGCATAGACTATGTCGAACAATTTTAGCAGATAATCTCAGATAGGGTGAAAAGAAGGCGGGGCAGCGACTGAATGTCTACAACAGTCTAATTTGTTGACATAACGACTATTAAATAAGATAGACTTTTAATACCGTCCGTTATATACTCTTGGCGGAGGTAACCGATGCAACCCAGTCTCGCCGGCAAGATCGAAAAAGCCAAACGCTATGCAGAGGAGCCCGAGCGAGTAACCATCCACAATTTCGCAGCCGATTTCCGTGGCGAAAATGACAGCCATACCCTGTCATTCAGTGATGGTAAGTGGTTCTGCAACTGCCATTTCTTCTCCCAGTGGGGTCAGTGTGTCCACATCATGACGTTGCAGCGCCTGCTCGACAGGATGCTCCCTGTAGGGGCCGATACCTCTCAAGAGGCTTAATTAGAGACACTATTCCCGGGCGCCGTGATACGGTGCAGGGTTAATCTATCTAAAATTACCATCCTTAAAGACTCTCCCGATATCCGCTGCCAGAAACAGCGATCCGGTCGCCAGTATGAGATCATCTTCTGCGGCCGCGTTGTCCGCCGCCGACAGCGCTTCTTTAGCATTGCGCCTGATGTCCGCCGTCAGGCCCTGCAGCGCGAAAACGCCGGCCAGTTGTCGCGCTGCGGCCGCCCTGGGGTGGCCCGAGCTGGTGACGATTACTTTCCATGCCGGCCCCGCCAGCGCTTTTGCCATGCCCTCGATATCTTTATCGCCGGACGATCCGAATATTACAATAAGCTTTTTATAAGGTAAATACCTTTTCACCGACTCGAGAAGGACTTTCATCGAGTGGGCGTTGTGTGCGCCGTCTATCACGAGCAGGGGAGCCCTTTTAAGTATCTGCAGGCGCGCCGGCCAGTGCACATTTTTAAGCCCCGCTGCGATATGATCTAAAGCAATCATCGTTCCGAGCTGCTGCAGCGCCTCGGCAGCCGCCACGGCCAGGCTGGCATTTTCCATCTGATAATCGCCCAGCAGCGGTATTCGCAACGCATAACTGCCGTTCCTGCTCTGGACGCTAAAAGATTGGCCGTTCAAATTTCCGTCCAGGCGTTTCCAGGTTATATCTTTTCCCGCCAGGATCAGTTCCGAATTTACTAGCCGGCATTTTTCCTTGATCACCACCAGGGCTTCCGGCTCCTGCGGGGCGCTGATCACAGTGCAGCCGGGCTTGATGATCCCCGCTTTTTCGCCGGCTATCTTGGACAGGGTATCGCCCAGCACTCCGGTATGGTCGTAGCTGATGGATGTTAATATGCATACATCGGGATCGGCGATGTTGGTGGCATCCAGCCTTCCCCCCATCCCCGTCTCCAGCACCTGGAAGTTTGCGCCCCTGTCTCTGAAATAGAGGAATGCCACGGCGGTCAAAGCTTCAAACGTCGTGATTTTTCCGAATCGGCCTTCCCCATTGATGGCCTGCACATGCTTTTTAACGGCGCTCACCAGGCGGGCGAAATCCTTTTTTATTATCGGGCGGCCGTCAACGGCGATCCGTTCCTGCCAGGTGTAGAGGTGCGGTGATGTGAAAAGGCCGGTGCGGTAGCCTGCGGAGGTCAGAATAGAGGACAGCATAGCCGCTGTGCTGCCCTTGCCTTTGGTTCCTGCAATGTGTACCGTCTTCCTCCCCCTCTGGGGCAGGCCCAGCCTGCGCAGCAGCATCTCGACCCTGCGAAGGTCGAAATTAGCGGCGTTATAGGCTGTGGCAGGCGATACCTCGTAATCCGTGAGTCCCGCAAGATATGCGGCGGCGGTGACATAGTCCATCGTAGACTGAATTATATCATTGCCGGGGATGGCAGACAGTCAGGCGGGCAAGTGGTGATACAGGCACCTACCGGAAGGAATAAGATGGTGGATACTGATTCAGAGCTTTACGAACTTGGGCATGATGCGGCCCTTCCAGAGCGCCTTCCCCTGCATGGTCAAAATCATGGAAGCGAAGGCGACCACCGTCATGAAAATGGCACTGAAAGGGTAGAATAGCACGACATATAGGGGGAAATGGAAACGTATATTGCTGACCGTCCAGAGCACCAGGTTGAGAACGACGGCAATCCCGGCCATGGCCGTTATCTCCAGCGGGATTTGCGGCTGGGACAGGCCTATTCCCAGCACAATCGGCGGGCTGACATAAAAGATCAGCACCAGCGTATACATTAGTATCAGGAAATACGGATCGAAGTTAAAGGTAGCGAAGGTGCTTTTAGTCAATCCTTTCCAGACCTGGTCGAAATTGCGGTACATCCTGCAGGAAACCAAACCGCCACCGTCCAGCAGTTTATACTTGAGGCCCATGGCGTGTACCCGTCTGCCGATGGCTATATCGTCGACCACGTTGTGCCTGACCGCCGCATAGCCCCCGGCCGCATCATAGGCGTCCCTGCGGAAGACCAGGAACTGCCCGAGTATGGCGAAAAGCAGCGGATTACGCTGAAGGCGGGTCAGTTCGAGCGGCACACCGCACAGCATGCCCAGGTAGAAGGCCGGTATGCTCAGCAGCTCGGACCATGAGGCAACGATCTGCCTCGGCAGCGCCGAAATCAGGCATGTGTTCTCGGCTATCATGGCAGACGCTGCGCCGCGCAGCATGCCCGGCTCGTGGTAGGTATCCGCGTCGACAAAAACCAGCAATTCGCCGTCTGCGGCCTCGGCAAGCTGTGAGCAGGCCCAGTGCTTGCCCAGCCAGTCATCGGGCAACGGTTTACCCTTCATCAGCGCAAGCCTTGTATGTTTAGCTGCGAGCTCCTGCAGTATCTGCCAGGTCCTGTCGGTGGAGTTATCGTCCAGCACGATGACC
>JAQTLG010000233.1 GCA_028715025.1 Dehalococcoidia bacterium
TGCCCGCAATATGAAGCTGGAAGACGATGTGCGTGAATACGCCGAGAAAAAGCTCGGCCGACTATCTAAATATCTCAACAATATCAGCTCAGTCAAGCTGGAACTGATCGAGGAAAAAACGAAATCACGCCAGCCCATCTTCGGTGCACAGGTGACCATGAATATAAATGGCTTCCTGATGAGGGGCGAGCAAAGGAACGATAACCCACGGGCCGCCATCGATGCGGTGAACGATGTGATGGAGCGCCTGATCGATAAGTACAAGAAAAGATACAGCGTGAGCAAAGCGCACGAGACCATCAGGACCCAGGTCGAGGAGGAAGCTGCCCCGATTGAACAGCCACAACACGTTTATAAACGCAAGAGTTTCATCGTGAAGCCCATGACCGTTGAGCAGGCAGTGGAGCAGATGGAATTCCTGGGACACGACTTCTTCCTCTTTGTCAGTGATGTCGACAACTCTATCAACGTGGTTTACCGGCGCAAGGACGGCAAATACGGATTGATCCAGCCGGAGTTTGCGTAGCGAATTTTTGGCTGGTCGACGGTGCAGATGATCTTTGACCTCATTCCAACGGCGTGTGGATGGGTGGGCGTCTCTTTTTCAAAGAAAGGGGTACGCAGGTTGAATCTGCCCGTTCCTGATGAGAAGGAAGCCCTGGCACTGCTGTGCGCCAGTCACGCAACGGATTTAGAAAAGTCTGACGGCATAGACAGATTGCGGCAACAGGTGGTGGACTATTTCAACGGGGGGGAGAGTGGTTTCAATTGCAGGTTGGACCTCTCGGGCGCAACGCCTTTCCAGCGCCGGGTCTGGGAGGTGGTCAGGGAGATCCCCTACGGCCAGGTGAAGAGCTATAAGTGGGTGGCTGAAAGAACGGGCAGACCCCATGCCTGCCGTGCCGTCGGCCGCGCACTGTCTGCCAATCCGATGCCGTTGATCATACCCTGCCACAGGGTCATACGCAGCGACGGGAAGCCAGGTGGATTCGGGGGTATAGCCGGGGACGTGAAGACCAAGCTCATGCTGTTGGAGTTGGAAGGCTGCCGAATACAATTCTGAATTCATTTATCCTGATAGTCGCTATAAATACTTGTCGGGAGATTAAACATGATTGAGCATGCTTTTGCAGATATCAACGGGATAAAACTTCACTACGCGCATACTGGTAAAGGCCCGCTAATCATGTTCCTGCATGGATTCCCGGAGTACTGGGACATGTGGAAGGAACAGCTCGAGGAATTCGGAAAAGACCACCTGGCAGTCGCGCCGGATATGCGCGGCTACAACCTGTCCTCCAAACCGGCGGAGGTGAAACAATACAGACAAAAATACCTTGTGGAAGATGTCAGGCAGCTTGTAGAATTTCTGGGTCACAAGAAGTTTGTGTTGGTGGCACATGACTGGGGCGGCGCCGTGGCCTGGACCTTTGCCATGTTTTATCCTCAATATCTGGACAAGCTGGTTATCATTAATTCACCGCATCCCGCCACCTTCGAGCGGGAGCTAAGGGAGAATCCGGCGCAACGCAAAGCTAGCAAATACATGCTGCTGTTCCGCAGCCCTGAAGCGGAATCAGTGCTTGCTGCCAATGATTTCTCATGGCTCATAAACATGGCTTTTGGCGAGATAATTAAAAGCGGGGTACTCAAAGACGCGGATATACAAGACTATAAAAAAGCCTGGGCACAGCCTGGTGCACTGACCGGAGGGCTGAATTACTACCGGGCTATGGATGTGGAGGCCCTGGAAAATCCTGAAACGGCGATTAAAAAGCCGGCTACTGCGGCAATGCTACCCAAAATCACAGTGCCTACCCTGGTGATCTGGGGGGAGAGTGATACCGCCCTCTTAACCGGCTGCATCAGCGGGCTGGATGAATATGTTACGCAGTTGAACATCAAAAGAGTGCCGGATGCTTCACATTGGGTAGTGCACGAGAAACCACTTCTGATAAATTCTCTGATCCGTGAATTCATAAGACAATAATCTACCTGATTCAGGGGCTGCTCTGTGTGGGGAGCTCATTTTGGAGCTCCTCGCAATAGTTGACTTTGATATCCGGCACTTCCATACGCGTGATCTCGTCACCTTTGCGGATGGCCAGCTGTACGCTGTCGTTGCCGGGATACCTGCGCAGAACTTCCAGCACCTTTTGCAGGTACTCCAGGTCTTTCTGCGAGTCGTCGCTCTGCCTGATGTTGATAATCAGGGTCCTGGGCTGACCGTGGTTGTTCTTCCTGCCGTTGTCCAGCTTTGCAGGCTCGGGCTTGACCTGCTCAGGCTTGACCGGATCCGGCTCATAGCGGCTCACCTTGGTGCAGTTGATGTTGGCCCTGTCTTCCCTGACCTTGACATAGCCCTCTACCAAAAGAATGCTGCCGTCCACCCACAGGTCCTGTGTCTGTGAGTAAACATCTGACCAGACTGTGACCTCGATGTTGCCGTTGAGGTCCTCGAACGTGGCGATGATGAAAAGACGGTTGGTCCTGGTGGTTACATGCCTGACGGCGGTGACCATCCCGGCCACGATGACCTTCTCGCCGGCCATCTCGTTGTTGATCTCTCCGCACAGCACGGTGGCGTGCTCGGCTAAGCGGGATGCCATGGCGGTGAGCGGGTGCTCGGAGAAATAAAGTCCCATCAACTCCTTCTCCCAGGAGAGCTTCTCCTGCAGCTCCACATCGAAGTCCTCCAGGTCCAGGGCCGGCAGAGGAATATCCACATTATTACCGAAGAGGTCAAACATGCTGGACTGACCGGATTGTTTCTGACGTTGCTCACGCTGGGACAGCGACACGATACGGTCGATGGCTGCCAGCAGTGAGCCCCGCTGGCCCAGACCATCCAGCGCTCCGGCTTTGACCAGGCTCTCGACGACCTTCTTATTGACGCTGCGCAGGTCCACACGCCGGCAGAAATCCTCGATCGATTTGAATTCGCCTCCGCTTTCGCGGGCCTCGACTATGGGTTGCACGGCGTTGGCGCCAACATTCTTAACGGATACCATGCCGAACCTGATGGCACGTCTGTCCCCTTCCGCTTCGATGGTGAAATGCGCATAGCTGTGATTGACGTCCGGTCTGAGCACCTCAATCCCCATACGCCTGCATTCGGAGACGGCGGAGGCTATGCGGTCCGCCTTATCGAAGTATGTATTAAGGAACGCAGCCATGTATTCGATGGGATAATTGGCCTTGAGGTATGCTGTCTCGTAAGCTATGTTCGCGTAGCTGACGCTGTGCGCCTTGTTGAATGCGTAGCCGGCAAACGGCTCGATCAGGCTGAAGATGGCTGCGGCTTCATTCTCCGTGTAGCCCTTGGTCCGTGCGCCGTCTATAAAATTCTGCCGCTCCTTCTTCATCACTGCGGCGTCTTTCTTGCCCATGGCCTTGCGGATAATGTCGGCGCGGCCCAGGCTGTATCCAGCGAAACGCTGCACGATGAAGAGTACCTGATCCTGGTATACGATCACGCCGTAAGTATCCTCGAGTATGGGGACCAGGTCCTGATGAGGGTAGTGGACCGATTCCAGTCCGTGCTTGGCTTTAATGAAAGTGGGTATGTGCTCCATGGGTCCGGGACGGTAAAGCGCCACCATAGCCGCTATGTCGGTGAATTTGGTCGGGCTGAGCTCCTTGATATAGCGACGCATACCAGGGCTTTCAAGCTGGAAGATTCCCATAGTCTCGCCTGAAGAGAACAGCTCAAAAGTCTTGGGATCGTTGATCGGAATCTTGAGCAGGTCCAGTACGATTCCGTGCTGCTCCGCAATGACCTCCCT
>JAQTLG010000234.1 GCA_028715025.1 Dehalococcoidia bacterium
AAACGCAGCTCTTTGGACTCCTGAGCCGATTTCTTATATTCGATTACGCAGCCGCAATTCTTGTTCCTGAATGTTTCGCCGCCCCTTTTCTTATAGCAGGCCGAGCAGTAACATTTCTCGCTATCCCCATCTATGATAAACAGGTAGTTTTCACCGCTCTTTATCCCTTTGTCACAATCCGAGCAATCCAGCTCGTCGATATATATCACCTCTTCCTTCAACTTATCCGAAGGCTTTTCGTCGATAGCCAGATATACATCACCGTGATGTATGGTGCTGTCGCAGCCATTGCACCTGGCCGGTCCAATGGAAATTGCACCCCTGCGAAATCTTTCCTGCATGACTAAACTCCCATTTTAGATTTGTCCTTTATTTTACGCAAGGACTTTTTTACATTACCGATACCCTGTATGACGATCGTAAACTCGCCCCGCGGTTTGTTGAAATGCCTGATTGCCGCACTCAGCAAACCGCGAAATACCTCCTCGTGCAGTTTGCTCATCTCCCTGCAAACTGCAACATTGCGGTCACCCAGCGTCTCCAGCATGGCCGACAGAGAATCAACTACTCTGTACGGCGACTCAAAACAGATCATCGTCCGCGGCTCCAGGCTGACCGATCCCAGCAACCGTCTTTTCTCCCCTTTCTTGCGCGGTAAAAAGCCCAGGTAAAGGAACTGGTCCGCGGGCAGGCCGGAGCCAGCCAGGGCAGTGGTCACCGCCGAAGGCCCGGGCAATACCTCGACCTTGAATCCTTTTTCAATAGCGCCCCTGATAAGCTCGTAGCCCGGATCGCTGATGCCCGGCGTACCGGCTTCCGAGATAAGGGCTATGTCCTGTTTCTCCAGCATTTTCAGCAGGACAGGCATCTTACTTTTTTTGTTGTGCTCGTAATAACTGGTCAACCCGGTCTTAATATTATACCTGCTGAGCAGCTTACGTGAGGTGCGGGTATCTTCTGCTGCTATCAACTGAACCTCGCCCAGCACTCGCAGGGCTCTCAGCGTGATATCCTCAAGGTTACCGATGGGCGTGGCTACAACATACAGAACAGGCACAATAACGCAGTAATTATATCCCAGTTTACGCTTGGCGGTAAACTTTATGTCGTATTCGAGCGCAGATGACATATGTCAGGATTCACCCAGGCTTGACTTGAAACAGCCTATTTTGATATAGTTTCCGCTAATCACCCCCGAGGCTTAAAATGCCAATACCTAAATTCAAAGAGCTCGAACGAGCATATGGTTTCGATGAAGTGGCAATCGTGCCAGGGGACGTCACGGTCAATCCCGACCAGACCAATATAGAATTTAAAATCCGCGATATCACTTTCGCCATCCCGATTGTAGCCGCCGCTATGGACGCTGTGGTGGACCCCGATTTCGCCATAATTTTAAACAAGGCGGGAGGTCTGCCCATCCTCAATTTAGACGGGGTGCAGGTTAGATACGACAATCCGCGTGCCATACTGGATGAGATAATCAACGCACCTCAGGGAGAGGTCACTGCCCTGATGCAGAAGATCTACAGCCAGCCCATTAAGGATTCGCTCATCGCACAACGTATTCAGAAGATTAAGAAGGCAGGCGCTGTCTGCGCGGTATCCATGATACCTGCCACGACCAAGAAGCTGGCCCCCTTAGCAGAGGAAGCCGGCGCCGATATCATTGTAGTTCAGACCACCGTAACCACGGCGCGGCACATATCCAAAAGCTACCGCGGCCTGAGCTTCTCCGACCTGTGCAAGCAGCTCCGCATCCCGGTAGTGGTAGGCAATGCCGTAACCTACAGCGCAGCGCTGGAGCTGATGCGGACGGGTATAGACGGCCTGCTGGTGGGTATCGGCCCGGGCGCGGCCTGCACAACACGCGAAGTGCTGGGAGTCGGAGTACCGCAGGTTACGGCCACCATCGACTGCGCCGCTGCACGCGATGTTTATTTTAAAGAGACTGGCCGCTATGTCTCGATCATAACCGACGGAGGTATCCGCATCGGCAGCGATATGTGTAAAGCCTTTGTCTCGGGCGCCGATGCCGTGGTATTCGGCTCCATCCTGACCCGCGCCGGGGAAGCGCCGGGCAAAGGATATCACTGGGGGATGTCTCAGCCATCCGCCACACTTCCGCGGGGTACGCGCATAAAGACAGGCGTCAAGGGTTCGCTTGAGAAGCTGCTCTTCGGACCGAGCCACGTTACCGACGGGACGGAAAACTATGTGGGCGCACTGCGTAATGCCATGGGGGTTTGCGGCGCGCTTAATATCAAAGAGTTTCAGAAAGTTAAACTGGTGATCGCCCCCTCCATAAAGACCGAGGGAAAATACTTCCAGGCCATTCAGCAGAGCTGCTGACAGCGTGCGATGTTCCTCGGCCGACAATCCACTTCAACTGCAGTTTTATCTTATATTTTGCGGGCAATAAAGATCGTAACGATGGATGTGGCCACGCTGATGAGACCTACGATGAGAAAGACACTGGAGATGCCGGCCATGTCCATGAACACACCGTACACGGGCTGCAGCAGGCTCTGCCCCTGCTGCCCTATACCAAAATAGATACCGAAGACTATCCCGTGCATGCGCAGCGGTGTTCTCTCCATCAAATATGTCTGGACCGCAGTTTCCCTCATTGTCCACACGATCCCAATGACAATCATTAACACGGCCAGGGCGGGAAAATAGTTAACTGTGGTGAAGAGCAGTATGGCCGGACCTATGGCTATCAATGTCAGCAGGACCGTCTGTCTGTTACCCCACCTGTCCGAAAGCCATCCGCCCAGCAGGCTGCCCAGAACTCCTGATGCTCTCAATATGCTCGTCCAGACAGCGGCCATGGTTGCGGTAAGGCTGTAATGGTCTACAAGATAAAGGGGTATAAAAGGCAGCAGAGAGCCGGAGGTGAATGTGACGACGACCACCAGGATGATGACTGTAGATACCTTCTTAAGCACCTGCCAGAGTGACGGCGAATCGGCGCCGGACTGCTTCCCTTTGCCCGCTGTAATTTCAGCACGTGGTATGTCGGGTTCAATTTTACGCAGCCAGATGGTCACGCTCAGTCCTGCAACCATGGCAGGTATAGAAAGCAGGAGAAAGGCCATATGCCAGTTGATCGTTGCGGCGATGGCCGTGCCGATAAACGGGCCGACGCCGAAGCCTAAGGCTCCGCCGATCATATGCAGCCCAATGGCCTTGCCACGCCTGTCCTCGAACAGGCTGCTGATGGCGGGCACGGCCGCAGGATGGTATGCGCCGGCGAAGATGCCCATAGCCACCATCGCTACCAGCAGTGACTCATAGGTCGGCATCAGACCTGCGGCAAAACCGCTCATGCCTACGCCGATCAAACCCATTGTTATCGATATCCATCTGTGCTTGATGCGGTCGCCGACCCATCCGCCCAATATCTGCGATAAGCCCGAGGTAACGCTGTATGCAGAAACAAGCAATCCCGCCTGAAAGTAATTCAGCATCATATCCTGCCGGATAAACGGCAGCAGCGTGATAAGCAGGCCGGTCATCAAGTCCTGGCTGAAGTGGGTGAAGCAGAAGAAGAGGCTAATACCTCCGCCCCATTGATTGAAGTGCTTTTTAAGCGTATCGAACACTTTAAAAACCCGCGGGACTGTTTCTCAATTCAAGTCCGGATATCAGTCAGGCTTATGTTTATTCAATATTGCAGATGTTGGCTCATAAGAAGACCGACAAGGCGTACCAGATACCAAATCCAATCAGAACGGCCGCACAAATGCTGAAGACTGTTTTTTGTATTTTCGGCGTCCAA
>JAQTLG010000235.1 GCA_028715025.1 Dehalococcoidia bacterium
GGACGTTATTGTATCCTGCGACCTCAACTACAGGGCCAAGCTGTGGAAGTGGGGGAAACCTGCGGGCGAGGTCATGCAGGAGCTGGTCTCATACTGCGACGTCGCCATCGGCAACGAGGAGGACGCTGAAAAGGTGTTCGGCATCAAGGCGCCCGAGTCCGATGTCGCTAAAGGTAAAGTATCCGCCGATAAATACCGCTACGTCTGTGAATCGCTTGCCGCTAAGTTCAAGGGCCTGAAAACGATCGCGATAACCCTGCGCAGCTCGTTCTCCGCCTCTCACAATGCCTGGAGCGCCATACTCTGGCACTCGGGCAAGGTCTTCCGGGGTCCGGACTTCGATATCACGCACATCGTGGACCGTGTGGGCGGCGGCGATAGCTTTGCAGGCGGCCTGATCTACAGCCTGATCACCGCTCCCGCCAACCCGCAGAAGGCGCTGGATTTCGCCGTCGCAGCTTCGGCGCTCAAACACACCATCTATGGCGATTTCAACCTTGTCTCAATAGCCGAGGTGGAGAAGCTGCTCAAAGGCGACGCATCGGGACGCGTCAGCCGTTAATTTCATAGCGAGGAAAAGATAAATGGCTAAATACTCTCGTCTCAAGGTACTGACCACCATGGTGGAGAGCGGGCTGGTGCCCGTGTTCTACCACAGCGACAGCAAGATTGTGACCGAGGTGGTCGAGGCCTGCATCGCGGGCGGCGTGCGCTGCTTCGAGTTCACCAACCGGGGAGACCTGGCGCACGAGGTGTTCAAAGAGGTTGCCGCGCATTACAGGAGCGACGACCGCATCATACTGGGGGCAGGGACGATTATGGAGCCGGCCACGGCGGCGCTTTATATACAGCTGGGCGCCAACTTCATCGTGGGCCCGGCGCTCAACCCGGAGGTGGCGCGCCTCTGCAACAGGCGCAAGGTGGCCTACTGCCCCGGCTGCGGGACGGTTTCGGAGATATCCTATGCGGAGGAGCTGGGCGTGGAGATATGCAAGGTCTTCCCCGCTTCCGCCCTCGGCGGCCCCGCTTTCATAAAGGACGTCCTGGCGCCCCTGCCCTGGGCCAGGCTGATGCCCACCGGCGGCGTGGAGGCGACGGAGGAGAGCGTGACCAGCTGGTTTAAGGCCGGCGTGTGCTGCGTCGGCATGGGCGGCAGGCTATTTAATCCCAAAGCCATAGAAGCGGGGGATTACGCCGCAGTGACCAGGACGGCGAGACAGGTGCTGGCCTGGATAAAAAAGGCCCGCGGGGCGAAACCTCCCATCGCGTAAAAGCGGCCTGGATTTAAGAAAGTTGTATACTCGCATCGCCCGGCTCAATACGCTCGCAGAGTTTCGCGACTACGTTAACGCGCCGGGTGTGCGCATCCCCGTCAGCCCTGAAGTAGTACCGGCCCCCTCCGGCCCTCTGGCACAGCCATATAAGCTGAAGGACGGCAGGGCTATCGGGAACCGCTTCTGCGTTCAGCCGATGGAAGGATGGGACGGTACTGTGGACGGGAGGCCCACCGACCTGGTCTACCGGCGCTGGAGGAAATTCGGGCTGAGCGGCGCAAAACTCATCTGGGGCGGCGAGGCCGCAGCCGTCAGGCCGGACGGACGCGCCAATCCCAACCAGCTGATGATGCTCGATTACACCATGCGTGACATGGAGGAGCTGCGGCAGGCGCTGGTTAAGGTGCACAAAGAGCATTACGGACAGGTCGATGACCTGCTGGTGGGACTGCAGCTCACGCACTCGGGACGTTTCTCCAGGCCGAACGAAAAAACAAAGCTCGAGCCGAAGATTTTATATCATCATCCCCTGCTGGACGGACTCTTCGGAGTACCCGAGGACTATCTGGTGATGACCGATAACGAGATCGACGACCTGATCGGGGACTACATAAGGGCAGCAAAGCGCGCCCTCGTCATCGGATTCGATTTCGTCGATATCAAGCACTGCCACGGCTACCTGGGGCACGAGTTTCTCAGCGCCGTCAGTCGGCCGGGCGGGTACGGTGGCAGCCTGGGTAACCGCACCCGCTTCCTGCGCGAGGTCGTGGCCGGCATTAAAAGCGAATGCCCCGGGCTCAGGATCGGTGTCAGGTTCAGCTGCTTCGACATGCCGCCCTTCCGTCCGGACGAGAACAATGTCGGTCGCCTGCTGGATTACCGCGATGCACACGGCCGTTACCCGTATGCCTTCGGCGGCGATCCCGATCAGCCGGGGGATGTTAAAACGGACGAGCCGCTGGCCCTGATGAAGATGATGGGTGAGATGGGTGTGGAACTGGTCAACTTCTCTGCCGGCAGCCCCTACTATAATCCGCATATCATACGTCCCGCCTGGTTCCCGCCTTCGGACGGCTATCTGCCGCCGGAGGACCCGCTGGCCGGGGTGGCGCGGCACATACGGGTAGCAAGCGAACTGAAGGCCGCCGCGCCGGATATGCTGTGCGTGGGATCGGGATACAGCTACCTGCAGGAGTGGATACCCAACGTCGCCCAGGCCGTGGTCGAGGCCGGTATGATCGACTTCGTGGGGCTGGGGCGCTCAACCCTTTCCTATCCCGAGCTTCCCGCCGATACTCTGGCGGGACGTCCGCTGGACCGCAGTCGCATCTGTCGCACGTTCAGCGACTGCACCACGGCGCCGCGCCTGGGACTGGTCTCCGGATGCTATCCGCTGGACGAGTACTACCGGTCGAGCCCCGTGGCGAAGGAGCTGAAGCGTCTTAAAAAGCCCGTGAAATAGTGCGGCCTGCCGAGGACTCCGGCAGGCGGGAAAAGACCCGCCTACGGAGAGTAAATCTCCCCGTCGCGGAACCTGGCCCAGGTCGTCTCGAACCAGGAATCGACCTCGGGTATGGGGCGGCAGGGTACCCAGCGGTGCCGGGCTTCACCCTTTCTATCGCATAGCGTCTCGAGCACTTTGGTCCTGAACGAGGTGTCTTCCGCGGCGATCCTCCATGAGCTGTCCAGCATATCATGAATTTGTGCGCCGCCGGGGTCCAGCACGATCGAGGACCCGCGGCTGCCCGCGCCGCTCTGCAGCGAGTAGCGGATGGCGTCCAGGTAGGCCGCGTGGGCAAAGGCGAGCTGCCTGACCCTGAAGGCGTACCTGAGCTGCTCCCTGCCATCGGCCTCGCAGCCGGACCCCATCAACCTGCGTACCTGCTCCCGGGCCTGCAGGCTGTTTTTATCCAGCGAATCGATGCTGCGGATATGCGCGCCTGAACGCGACATTCGATCTTGCATCTGCTCCAGCTCCGATTCCCAGGAATTGCGGGCCTTGAGGCACAGCTCCGCATACTCAATGACACCCTGCGCGCACTCTTTAATTGCCGGTTCGGCTTCGGCATCGTCCAGGCTCCATTCGCCGTAGCGGTTGGCTATGAATTCGGCTGCGCGGAAGCCGGCCACCTGTCCGGCGTTGAGGGCGGAGCCGCCGGGACGCGTGATGCCGTGTGACCCGTTGACCTCGCCGATGGGGAAGAGGTGTTTGATATTGGTCGATTCATACCAGATGTTTCCGGCCAGCCCGCCGTTGTTATGCTGCGCGCAAACGGCCACCTCCAGCGGCTCCTGCAATAAGTCTATATCGTGCTTTTTGTAGAGGCCGGCGGCGCCCGGATTCATATGCAGCAGGCGGCCGATGGGCGTGTCCTGCATCGCCCCGGATTTTTCCAGGTAGGTGCGTGCTTCATCGGGAAGGCCGGACAGAGAGTATCCCTCAGGATTGGAGCGGAAATCCAGATAAACGCGGCGGCCTTTGACCACCGTCTCGATGTAGACCAGTATAT
>JAQTLG010000236.1 GCA_028715025.1 Dehalococcoidia bacterium
ACAGGGCTGTGGGTAGAGGTTTATTGACTCTCGGGGCAGTCAGGCTGGGCGCCAGTTCCTTATTAACTTTGCCGCGTTCGGCCATGAATTTTAAAAAGGTCCTGGCCGCTGCAATCTTCCTCGCGATGGTGGAAACTGTATAGCTTTTCTGTTTGAGGCTTTGTATGTAGGATGCCAGGTGATCATCGCTCAACTCGGCGGAATTGTAGCCCGGCTCCTCGTTCTCTTTGACCGAAGCTATATAATCCGATAGCTGGCTCAGATCATTGTGATAAGCATCCAGAGTGTTCCTCGAACACTTTTTCTCTTTAGCTATGTAATTCAGGAATAATCTTATGTCTTCTTCCATAACGGCGACCACTATTTTAACATAAATCGGCGTCCCTGGAACAGGACATCGATTCGATCCTGCCATTCCTTTTGTAAGCCTGTCGTTTCGATGCTAAAATTCTTTCGAAAGTGATTAAACCGCACATTGCATCCTATCTGAAGCTGCTGCCTCACAGGCCCGGCGTCTACACATTCAGAGACGTCAACGGTGCAGTTATATACATAGGTAAAGCATCAAACCTGCGCAACCGGGTAAAAAGCTACTTCAAATATACACCCAATCTATCCGAAAAAACAGCCCGTATGGTACAGCATATCGACAAAATTGAATTTGTAATTACGGAATCGGAAATAGCAGCTCTTGTACTTGAATGTCAGCAGATTAAAAAGCACAGGCCTCCTTATAACATACTGCTCAAGGACGATAAAAGTTTTCCATATATTAAGGTCGATGTCAAAAATGAATGGCCGACCATCAGCATTACCAGGCGGCGTTACAACGACGGCGCCAAATATATCGGCCGTGTACCCAGCGCATGGTCGGCACGCCAGACTTATGATTTCATTAAGAAAGTATTCCCGCTGAGGTCCTGCGATAAGAAGATCAGCGGGAAGGAAATCAGGCCGTGCCTGAAATATCATATCCGCCGCTGTTACGGCCCCTGTATCGGAGCCATCAGCAAGGAGGAGTATCAGGCCGTTGTCCGACAGGTGGTGGCTGTGCTTGAGGGAAAAGAGGTGGTGGTGCTGCGTCACCTCAAGAAAGCTATGGCCGCAGCCTCGCATTCGCTTGAATTCGAGAAAGCAGCAGCCTTACGGAACCAGGCGCAGGCCATTGAAGCGGTAGTCGCCAGCAACAACATCCCCCTTAATATCCGCGGTGAACAGGATGCCATAGCAATTGCCCGTGACAGCGAACTGGCCTGTGTGCGCATTTTCTCTATTCGTAATACACGGCTGGCCGGGGATGAATACTTTATCCTGAATGATGTCAGAGGTGAGCCTGATGCAAGGCTGCTCGAAGGATTCATCAAGCAGTATTATTCGTCCACCGACCATATCCCCGGCCTGATCCTCCTGCAGTCCCCCATCGATGAACGGCTTCTCATAACCGAATGGCTGAAAAGCAAGCGTGGCTCCAGTGTCGAGATGCGCGTGCCGCAGAAGGGGGCCGGCCTTCGCCTCATCAACATGGTGATGGAAAATGCACACCAGCAACTGGAAATCTATAAAAACAGGCGCGCAGCGAGACCCGAGAATCTCAAACTACTGGCCAACCTGAAAGAAATACTTAGTCTTAGCCGCTTCCCGCACAGAATTGAAGCTTATGACATATCAAATATCCAGGGTACCAACGCGGTCGGCAGCATGGTGGTATTCGAAGACGGCGGCCCCAGGCCGTCCAATTACCGGCGTTTCAGAATAAGATCGGTCGCCGTTACCGACGATTACGCCATGATGAGTGAGATGATCAGGCGGCGTTTTAAAGAGCACGTAAAGGATGGCGGCAAATGGGCAAGCTTGCCGGATCTTGTGTTGATCGATGGGGGCAAGGGACATCTTCATGCTGCCATATCTGCTATGCGTGAAGCAGGTACCACGGATATTGCCGTAGCCAGCATAGCCAAAGAGAACGAGGATATATATCTGCCCGGTTTCAGCGAGCCTGTACCCATGGAAAAATCATCGCCCGAATTACATCTGTTGCAGAGGGTACGGGACGAAGCGCACAGGTTTGCCATTACATATCACAAGAGCGTCCGTGCAAAGGCTGCCAGGGAATCTGCCCTGGACAGTGTTTCCGGTATAGGCCCGGCCCGTAAAAAGGCGCTCATTAAGAGATTCGGCTCGGTACGCAAAATAAGAGAGGCCCGTATAGAAGAGCTTACAGCAGTTGAAGGTATAACGCCGGGACTGGCGCAAAGGATACTCGAATCGCTTTAATTGCGGCCACCGTCATACGACTTTATCCAGGTCCAGCAGCATGCCGTCTCTGGCGGCGATCACCCTGACACCGGTGGCATCGCTAACCCGATGTTCGATATCCCATGGCTTTTCACGCCACATGGTCAGCCCGAAGTGCGTGAGCACGGCCGTCCTTGGTTTGATCTCCTTGATAATCGTCTCCGCCTCCGGCAAAGACAGGTGGTCGACCGGCAGCCTCCTCTCGTAGCTTAACACGTTGATGATCACCAGTTCGGTCATATAATAGCTGGCCAGCGAATCGAAAATCCTCGTGTCTGTTATCCAGGAAAATCTGTGGCGCGGCGTCTCGAAAACGAACCCATATGTCTCAACCTGGTGTATATGTTTCACCGGCGTGTTGAAAACCACATCGCCTTCGATCTGGTCTTTCCCTTCCTCTAACAACTCCACTTTACCGGGATAAGCCCTGACGTAGGGAAGTATCACGGCACCATTTTCAAAAGCATCAGCCGGCGCGTACAGCGATCCACGCTTTTTCCAACCGCCATCGGTCATAGCTTCAATCATTACATTTATGTCAACTGAGTGATCGAGGTGCTTGTGTGAGAGGATAATGGCATCGAGCATGGGCGGCTCACAGCCGTATTTGATGGCGTAAACCAGCGAGCCCGGGCCCGGATCCATCAATATCTGGGTACCTCCCAGATTCATCCATGCGCCACCGGTGGCTAATAGCTGTTTGGCAACGGTAAACCTGGCGCCCCCCGTTCCCAGAAATAGAATTGTGTCACACAGGTTTGCCATGGCGATCATTATATCAGCTTGCCCTGCTTATACTGAAGGAAGTGTTTCTGTTAAAATGCGTCCTGAATGGACATCTGGAGGCTGCCGTGAGAAAAGCGGAAGAACAGATAGCCGTGCTGGTCAGGGCATATCACGACAGGGCCGGCAAATATCTGACCATCGGTACGGTGGAATCGGCCACCGGTGGACGGGTAGCCGACAAAATCACCAATGTGGCAGGCAGTTCCGACTATTACAAAGGATCGATTGTCTCATACGGTAACGACCTCAAAGTTAATGCTGCCGGTGTAAAACCCGACACCCTTAAGCTTCACGGAGCGGTCAGTCCTGAGACAGCCGGGGAGATGGCGGAAGGCGGGCGCAGGACGCTCGGCGTGGATATATGCCTGTCCACAACGGGCATTGCCGGCCCGGGTGGTGCAACACAGGCGAAACCTGTAGGCCTCTTTTATATGGGCGTGGCAACTCCTGATGAGATATCGGTAGAAAAATTCGTCTTCAAAGGAAACCGTATAGAGATTAAACGCAACGCCGCCAGGAAGGCACTGGAACTAATGGAAAACCGGCTCCATGATTATCTCAATCGCCTATCCTCTATTCCACTGGAAGAGAAACACGTTGTCACCTGTTTCCTTGAGCAGCGAAAACTGATACTGATATTGAGGCGAAGCAACAAGGTGGGCACGTACCAGAGGACATGGGCGGGTGTCAG
>JAQTLG010000237.1 GCA_028715025.1 Dehalococcoidia bacterium
CCAGAATCTCGTCAGGACGGTTGACAGGGATGCGCCTGAGAGCGTTCATCTGGCGCTGTTCCCCGTAGCGGATGAGAGATTGATCGATACGGATATAATCGCCGGCACCGAGCTGGCCATGAAGGTCTGCAGCATGGGCAGGGCGGCTCGCTCGAAGAGCTCTGTCAAGGTCAGGCAGCCCCTGCCGAAGGTGATCGTAAAGGCCAGGTCGTCTCATGAGAAGGAAGCGCTGCAAAAATTATGCACTCAGATCACGGATGAGTTAAACGTCAAGGAAATGGGTTTCACAGCGGAAGAGATGAAAGAGGATAAAAACCTGTCTCTGGTAGTTGAGGGCGACTACCAGGTCGGCGTCGTCACGGAGATCAGCCCGGAGCTGCTGGCGGAGGGCCTTGCCAGGGAGATAGTGAGGAGGTTACAGACGATGAGAAGGTCCGCCGGCCTGGAGATAGCGGACCATATTCAGACCTGTTATGAGGGTGGCGAGCAAGTGCAGGCCGTTATGAAGGATTTCGCGGACTATATCAGGCAGGAGACGCTGTCAACGGAGATACTGCATAAGCCTGCAGAGCAGACGGCATATACAGAGAAGTTCAGGCTATTAAATCTCGAGATCACGCTGTCTATCAAGAAACAAAACTAACCGGCCCTGTGTTTGGTAAGGGTAATCAGGCATACTATCTGGGAGGGGGGCTGTCGGTTAGCACGGCCGTGACGGTATAAGGATTCTTTCCCCTGATATAGGTAACCGATATCTCTTCGCCTATTTTGGAGCTGCGCAATTCGCGTAGAAGCTCAGGCGCGGTGGTGATCTCTTTGCCCTGGTAGCGGATGATGACGTCCAGTCTGCGCATACCGGCTTTGGCCGCCGGGCTGCCGGGCTGCACCGTGGTAACGATCGCCCCGCGTTTGACCGCCAGTCCATTGTAGTATGCGACATAGTCGTTGACCGTGTAGAGCTCCACCCCCAGGAAGGGCCGTGTGACATAGCCCTTGTTGACCAGCTCCTGCAGAATAGGCAAAGCCGAGTTGATGCTTATGGCGTAGCCCATACCCTCCACGCCGATAGAGGCGATCTTGGCGCTGGTGATGCCTATTACCTCGCCCTTCATGTTCAGCAGGGGACCGCCGCTGTTGCCCTCATTGATGGCGGCCGAAGTCTCGATCAGGTCATAAAGCGATTCGTCCTCGTCCAGGGAGAGTGAGACCTTAAGGCCGCTGATTATGCCCTCCTTGGCTTTAATGCCTTTGCCCAGGGGATTGCCTATGGCTACCACCCAGTCGCCTACCCTGAGCTTACCGGAATCGCCTATAGCCACGGTTGGGAGGTCGGTGATGTCGACCTTGATGATGGCCAGGTCGGTCAGAGGGTCGCGGAAAACCCTGTCGGCGGTGACCTCGCTGGTCCTGCCGTCCGAAAACTGGATGACGACCTTGCGGGCGCCTTCCACGACGTGGTTGTTGGTAACGATGATACCGCTGCTGTCCAGTATCCAGCCTGATCCGGCGCCGGATTGCAGCATCACCCTGCTGAACATATCGTTGACGATCTGTTCGGTCGTGATAGTGACCACCCCGGGGTAGCCCTTCTCAACGACATCTGCGATATTGGGAAGGACAGCCGCATTTTCCGACGGGCCCGGCGATTTCCAGCCGGGATCAAGGGGTACTACTTTCTGGGTGACGGGTGCAGGCGCCGGTGTAGATATGGGAGTGGTGGAGAATTCAACCCGGCAGGCGCTGAAGAGCAGCATCGCTGCAAGCAGAAAAGCCGTTACGGCAGGGATTCTCATATCTGGTTACCTCTATGATGGGAATAGTGCTGGGATTTTAGCATAAAGGTATTAGGCCGGCAAAACGTACGGATATATATTTACAGGCCGGCATACGCGGACTTACTTCTTATGGATCAGTCACGTATGCCGGCCTGTGTGATTGTAATTATCAGCCTTTGAAAGCGACCTTGGGAAGCTGCGACAGCGCCTGTTTCACCTTGGCTTCGTCGTAGGCGTCGGCTTCCAGTTTGCCGGAGAGGAACTGCTCGTAGGCGCTTAGGTCGAAATGACCATGTCCGCTCAGTCCCAGAACAATGACCTTTTTCTGTCCTGATTCTTTGCACTTAAGAGCCTCGTCGATTACCACTTTGATGGCGTGCGCGGGCTCGGGGGCCGGTATGATACCCTCGGTGCGGGCGAACTGGATCGCGCTCTCGAATGTGGACTTCTGGTTTACCGCCCTGGCATCGATCAACTTGAGTTTATGCAGGTGGGATACCAGCGGAGACATGCCGTGGTAGCGCAGTCCTCCTGCGTGGATAGGTGACGGGACGAAGGAATGACCGAGCGTGTACATCATGACGATCGGGGCCATGCCTGCCACGTCGCCCAGGTCCCAGGCCAGCGGTCCCTTGGTCATGGTGGGGCAGGCGGTGGGCTCGACGGCTATGATCTCGATCTTCTTGCCTTTCATCTTGTCCTTTACAAAGGGGACGGCCAATCCTCCGAAATTGCTGCCGCCACCCACGCAGCCGATGACGATATCGGCTTCGACATCGGCCATTTCGAGCTGTTTCTTGGTCTCAAGGCCGATGATGGACTGGTGCAGTATGACATGGTTCAATACGCTGCCGAGGGAGTATGATGTGTCATCCCGGCTGAAGGCATCTTCGCACGCTTCGCTGATGGCGATTCCCAGGCTGCCCGGGCAGTTGGGATCTTCAGCCAGCACCTGCTTACCGAAATTGGTATCGGTGCTGGGGCTGGCTACGCACTTGGCGCCCCAGGTCTCCATCATGATGCGGCGATAGGGCTTCTGGTTGTAGCTGACCTTGACCATGTATACCTTGCATTCAAGGCCCATGTACTGGCAGGCCAGGGACAGGGCGCTTCCCCACTGTCCTGCGCCTGTCTCAGTAGCGATGCGCTTGATGCCCGCCTTCTTGTTGTAGTAGGCCTGTGCGATGGCTGTGTTGAGTTTGTGGCTGCCGGCCGGGCTGACGCCCTCGTATTTGTAGAATATCTGGGCCGGCGTGCCCAGCGCCTTCTCCAGCCTGTAGGCCCGGATAAGCGGGGTTGGGCGGTACATCCTGTAGACGTCCAGAACCTCGTCGGGGATTTCGATGGTGTGTTCCTTACTGAACTCCTGGTCGTTCAGGGTTGATGGGAAGAGGGGTGGGGGAAGGATGGTCGGTTCATGCGTCTGCGGATGAAGTATAGGGAGCAAGGGCTCAGGCAAATCGGGCAATATGTTGTACCAGGAAGTCGGCATATCCTTTTCAGCCAGGATGAACTTTGTTAATTTTTTAGCCATTTTATACCTCACTTAATATTATTTATATCTGTGTATACCGGTTTATCAGACCAAATTCTCGGCCCCAACGGGCCACATATTCAATTCCATTCCTTTAGACCTCCATACAATAAATAAAGCCTCTCACCCAAGGGGCGAGAGGCTTAGCTTCGCGGTGCCACCCTTATTGATCCGTTGCCGGACCATCTCTGTCAGGTACGGCCGTATTATCGGCGATACCCTGGATTGTGATAACGCTATCCCTGCGTCAAAGCCTACTCAGGTACTTCCCTTTCGGTTTGCGGCTCCCGGGCCCATTCAATCCCCGCTCCGGCGTCAACTCTCACCTTGCTTGACTCTCTGTGGCCTTCACTGCAGGACCTACTATTCCCGTTCACAGCCTTTGCAATATTCAATTGTTACCATAATAAACGATACGCCGAATATCTGTCAACATGATCCGCATAAGAACGTCATTG
>JAQTLG010000238.1 GCA_028715025.1 Dehalococcoidia bacterium
CATAAAAAAGATCATGCCCGACGTCAAGATATTGTTCCTGACTGTATATGGCGATTATGCGGGCGATGCCCTGGCGGCCGGGGCGAGCTGGTATCTGACCAAGGACTGCCGCAGGCAGGACCTGCTCGAGGCCATACGGGCGCTGGCGCAGAGCGCCCGGCTGAAAGCCAGACAGGCCGGTTAAATCAATTTAGAGTAACAGGATATGAATCCCGCCTTTAAAAAGCGGGATTCAGTCTTTCTGGCATACTCACTTCTGCCGGGATGCCTTTTCCTCTTCCACCAGGGCGCGCCGGTCCACCTTTCCGCTGGCCAGCAGCGGAAGCAGCGGCCTGACCTCGAACTGCTTCGGCACCTTATAGTTGGCCAGGTGCTTTTTACACAGCTCGCGTATCTCCTCTACGTCGACATTCTTGCCCGGTACCGGCATGATATAGGCCTTGCCCACCTCCTGCCAGGTCTCGTCCGGTATGGGAATGACCGTGACGAAGGCTATGCCGGGATATTGCTCGATGACAGCCTCAATCTCGCGGGGATAAACGTTGTAGCCGCCCGATTTGAACATCTCTTTGGTGCGCCCTACGATCTTGATATAACCCCGGTCATCTATGGTGGCCAGGTCGCCGGATTTGAGCCAGCCGTCCCGCGTAATGGTCTCGGCCGTGGCCTCGGGACGTTGCCAGTATCCTTTCATCACCAGGTCGCCTTTCATCCATATCTCGCCCACTTCCCCGCGGCCGACCTCCTTACCCTTGCCGTCCATCAGTTTTATTTTGAACGGGGGATAGCATTTACCGGCCGTCTGAATCAGGTCATCCATAGAGTCGCCCGGTTTGGTGTACGTGATAAAGCCGGCGTTCTCGGTCTGTCCATATCCGGTCATCAGTGTTGCTCCGGTCTTCGACAGTCTTTTGACCATCGATTCCGGCGCTGCTGAGCCGGCCCAGATGATGGTCTTGAGGCTGGACAGGTCGTAGCTGTCGAAATCCGGTAGCGTGAACTGCAGCATGAACATGGCCGGCACCTGTCCCATGAATGTGATTTTCTCGTCCTGCACCGTCTTGAGAGTAGCCGCCGGATCGAAGCGGTCCATCAATACCATGGTGGCTCCCCAGTGCAGGCAGCCCATGACAAGCTCCACCGCGCAGGCAACGTGGTTGATGGGAAAATGGATGAGGGCCTTGCCCTCGCCGCGCTTGCTGTTGGGCGCCATGAAGCGAGCATTCTGGGCGGCAGCGCTGGCGATCATGTTCTTATGTGTGAGCAACGCCCCCTTGGGTTTGCCTGTGGTCCCTGAGGTATAAATGATCAAAGCCGGGTCATCTGCTTTCACTTCAGATATGCGCTTTTTCAGGGCGGCATCCAGGTTGCTGTGGTCTTTGACCAGCTCCTGCTCCCAACTGAAGGTGCCCTCCCAGGGATTATCTATAATGATCAGTCGTTCCAGTTCAGGATTGGCGTCCTTAAGCGCGATCAGGTCGTCCTTGTAGTCGCGCATCAGGGCATCGTAGTTTCTGACCGCAAATCCGATCTTGGGCTTGGCGTCACCGACCATGTAAAGGAACTCATCGCGCGTATAGCGCGGATTGAGCCCGAACCAGATCCCGCCCACCATGGCCGTCGCCATATAGATGTACTCGAACTCATCGCGAGCCGCGGAAAGTGTAAATACCCTGTCTCCCTTTTTAACTCCCAGCTCGAGCAATAGTTTCGCCACGTTGACAGTTCTCTCATAGAATGTCTTGTATGTAATCCGCCTATCCTTGTAGACCAGCGCCTCCCTTTCCGGTGTTTCCTCCGCCCATTTCTTCACGTACTGCCAGGCCAGCTTCTCTTTATCCATAGTCACAACCTCCCATTAATATCTTTGTATTCATTTTATCAACCGGGTAAATCGAATTTGGGTACTCCGGCCTCGGTCTTGAATGATGGCGGTCGTTTCTCAATGGAGGCCATAATGCCCTCCTGCAGGTCGGGGGATATCTGGTTCCTCTCCCACAACTCGGATTCGAAGAGGTGGAGATCTGACATGCGGGCTACCGAGGCTGCGTTCACCTGCTTTTTAGTAATGCGAATGGCCAGTGGTCCCCTGCGCATGATCTTGCCGGCAAGCTCATAGCTGGCGGAGATCAATTTATCGGGAGGTACTACTCTGTTGACCATGCCTATCCTCAAGGCTTCATCGGCGTTTACAGGATCACAGGTCATGATGAATTCCTTGGCTTTTGCGGGGCCGAGCAGGGATACCAGCCTGGGGGTCGAGCCCCAGCTCAGATATACTCCCAGGCCGGTTTCGGGGACACCCAGCCTGGCATTATCGGCCATTATGCGGAAGTCGCAGTTCAAGGCAAGGCAGAATCCTCCTCCCATGGCGGGACCATTGATAGCGGCGATTGTAACCTGCTCCAGGTTCTCGATGGCCGACATCAGGTCCAGGAAGAACAGCTGCCATATCCGCTCGTTGGGCATCTCTTTTTGAGATGCATGTTCCTTGAGAGCGTCTATTCGCAGGTCGAAACCGGCCGAAAATGCCCGTCCGGCACCGGTGAAGATAATCACCCTTGTCTCAAGGTCGTACCTGAACTCGGCCATCAGGTCCCGCAGGTCAAAACGAAGCCGGGTGTTGAGTGTGTTCAGTTTGTCGGGGCGGTTGAAGGTCACCAGCGCTATACCGTCCTTTTTTTCTACCAGCAATGTTTCATATGCCATCAGCTGCTCCTCTTAAATATCGGTCAATAATTTAAACTGGATTACGTCGACTATGCCCATATCGGTAAGCCGCAGCTCGGGTATGACCGGCAGCGCTATAAAGGACAGAAGTGCAAAGGGGGCCGGCGGCAGCTTGCCCAGGCCGGCTGCCACCCGTTCCAGGTGCTCGAATTGAGCTGAGACCTTCTCCGCCGGGTCAGGCGAGAGCAGGCCGCAAATGGGCAGTGGAAGCCTGGCAATGGGTTTTGCGTCGCGGCATACTACTAATCCGCCCTGCATCTCCCTGACGGCTTTCACCGCTGCCAGAATATCTTGATCGCTGACGCCAACCACCACGATATTGTGCGAATCGTGAGCTATGGTGGATGCGATGGCGCCCTCTTTAAGTCCGAATCCCCGCACGACGCCCAGGCCGATATTGCCGGTGGCCTTGTGTCTTTCAACAACCACAGCTTTGAGCAGGTCCCTGGCCGTGTCGGGCCGGAATACGCCCCGCCCGATCTTCACCATCTGTTTTTTAGTTATTATCTGGCCGGGTACGATCTCGATGACGGGAAAATGGTCGTTCTTTGAGACCAGCTCCAGGGCGGACGGCTTGAACGGTTCATAGTTGATCGATTTCATCAGGCGGGCCGGCGTTTTCACTGTAGTGCTTCCCAGGTATCTGCCTCCCTTCGCCGCCAGATTGCCGTTATAGAAGACCATGTCTATATCCAGCTTCTCCAGATTTTTAATTGTTACCAGGTTGGCCCTGCTGCCCGGCGCGATGCGGCCCAGGTCGTGCAGGCGGAAGTACTCGGCGGGAGTGAGAGTGACCAGTTGGATGGCCCTGATGGGATCCAGCCCCATTCCGATGGCCTTTCTTACCACTGCGTCCACGTCCCCGTCCCGCAGCAGGTCCGAACAGCTGCGGTCGTCCACCACGAACATACACCTGTGCCAGGTCTTGTCCGTTACCAGCGAGATCAGGTCTTCCAGATTTTTCTCGGACGTGCCCTCCCTGATCATAAGGAAGAGGCCTCGCGATAGCTTCTCCCTGCTCTC
>JAQTLG010000239.1 GCA_028715025.1 Dehalococcoidia bacterium
AATTACTCGGCAGCCTACCTGCACCACCTGTTCAGGTGCGAGGAGTTGCTGGCTTACAGACTGGCCACTATACACAACCTTCATTTTATGCAGAAATTGATCGAGCAGTGCAGGCAAGCCATCGACGCAAACACATTTTCAGAGTTCAAGCGGAGCTTTCTGAAATCCTATAAAACAACCAACGAGGATAGACGTATCGAGCAAAAGGCAGCGGCGTTGAAGGATAAAAAATCAATCGAATTCCGGAAGAAAATATCAAAGTTAGAGCCCAATGACCGGTAAACAATTCAGTGGATGCAATACAAAGATATAGCTGGTTCTACTTTTTTACCCTATTCTCCAAGAGCTCCATAAATGCCTGTATTCGTACTTCAACTTGTGCATCGGAATGGTATCTGGTATCGACCATACAGGTTTCAAATTCCAGGTTCGGAACACCTGTTAGCCTCTCTACCTCTCGCATAGTTTCAAGTTGAAATGATGATATCGGTTTACAGCCTCGAATGGTGGGGGCGATGATACCATCGATAGCGAAATCTCTTACCAGGTTTTCTACAGCATTGATCCTTGTTTGCAATCCTCTGTTGAGAAGGGAATTAATTGCACTTTTAGCCATAGTTTCAACAGGCCTTGAAATATCTCCACCCTTAAGGGTAAACAGTAGAGGATAAATTCCTGTAACCATGCAGGCATTGTATGAGGCGCAAAGCTTGGCCAGCGATGGTATTTTCATCCAGTTCATACCGTTTAAGAAAAGGCGAAATTTTTCATCAGGCACGGCTCCCTGTCCGTTGGCAACCCTCTCGAGTACCTCGTCCTTGAGGTTTCGATAGTAATCCACCGCCTCCGGCCTGCTGCGCAGATACAGCATGGGCCCAAGGTGTATGAACAGATCGAAAGTACTAATAGGTGAGGGTATGTTTTTTGCAGCATTGAACAGGCCTTCGTACCATAAATCATAGGCTGCGCTGGCATAGGCCATGCATTCCTGTAAGCGGTCATAGTTGTAGCGTCGTTTAGTGAATCCCTCAAGAAAATATATGAATTCCTGTAATTGTTCTTTAACGTACTTTAATGCACTTAACTCATCATCTTTCGTAGCTGTATCATCCAGGAATGGGACATCAACCATAATGAGAGGCACGTCATATATGCGACTTATATTCTCAAACCACTTAAAAATTTGATGACATTGCTGATTTGATGTTACAAGCATTAGGTCTGGCCGCGGTGGTCGTACCGGACTGAGGGTTTGTTCTCCCATCAGAGCGCTGCCTATATCACAGCGTTGATATCCGCAGAGATCTGGTGAATAACCGTTCTGTTCGGATATCTCACATAGTACAGTGGCTACTCCTGCGGCGCCACAGGTTGCAGAATGATTCATAGGATAAATGATTAAAAAATCCATAGCTGAAAGCAGTTCCGACGGCGACATCCCACTGACCCAGGCTACCTTTTTCTCTGATTCCTTGGCATTGTGCAGTTCTTGCCAGTAATCTATGAAAAGCTGGCGCTGTATGGTCTGTGCCTTCAATCTGGGAAGCTTGATTTCCATAGTCACTGCACTCCCAACATATCAATGAATGCTTGAATTCTTGTCTTATCCTGTTCTGATACGCCGGCACGTTCAATTTCTATCATTAAGCAGGGTATTCCTCCGTTATTAAGCTTATTTTGAATGCATGGAAAATCATCTGCATGTATCTCACAGAGTTTCCTCATAACAATTATGATGCCATCAGCTTTATCACGTATCACCATATTTGATATGTAGTTTGCCCATGCATTAGCATCGAAAAACTTTGTGGGAGAAGGGATATCGTCGACGTAGCGTTGCGCCAGAGCTTCGATGGGATCGATATCTTCATTTGTCAAAGAGGTAAAATATCTGCTTCCTATATACAGGTCATCCTCCAGTATGTACGCACCCTGCGCATCAATAACGGACAAAACGGAATCACAGTGGCCACACAAGCTTCCTGAGACTATTAGTTTCACGTGCATATCAGAGGTCGGGACCGGCAAGTTTTCAAGTTCCAGTAAAAGTTGTTCTACAAGCTGGTTATGATCTTCTTTCCGCATGAGCATGCCGGCGGTCACCACAGCGGAAACATCCGAAGCACTAAGCAAACCAGGTTTGCATAGCCTAAGATCATAAAGACGTTTCAGCAGTCTGCGATTCTGGTTGTAAACACCGATACTGTGTTTTAAGGCCCGGTCTGATATTTTCTTGTTATTTTGTTTCTCTATTGCGGCTTTTAATCGAAGAAACTGCTCGGATACACGTCTGCGGCTCGAAGGTGAGTTAAGATGCTTGGGCATGACCATTAAATGGTGCAGTACGTGATGACTATGCCTCAGCCAAATATCTGAGAGTATTGGAATTGTATCGCATACATCGGCAAAGATGACTCCATCCAGAAAATCCAGTGTGCCATTTAAGCACATTTCAAGATTCTCCAATAATATGTTGCAGGCGATGGTAGGCTGTAAGGACCTTGTGGCATGTGTTATTGCTCCATCAAATCCCATCAGGGTAATCGGCAGCATGCCTGCAGCATGCACAATTTCCTCGGGTATGTCCATCGGATGGCAACCGACTATTTTTTTACCGGAGGCCTTTTTCCACTGTTTCAAGTTATCATATAGGCTCTGCTTGGCAGCTATAAACCGTTTCAATGTTTCTTCCATAAACAGTTTTTCTCCCGGAACAATTAGATGCATCTCCGCTCAGGAACTGGAAGTTCTGGCGATCACAGCGGCACCCAGACAGCTTAACGTCTGAGGCTGTGGAGGCAACAGCAATTTTATTTTTAGTTCGAGTTCGATAGCCTGAACAAGTCCTGTGTTAAGGGCGCCACCGCCACAAGTAGTACAAGGCTCTTCTAGGGATATTTTTTTAGACAACGATGATATTTTGTTGGCAGTCGTTTTATTGACACCGGCTGCGATGTCCTCCTTGGGAATGCCTTCAGCCACTCTACTGATAGCTTCAGATTCACCGAAAACGGCGCAACTCGTGCTGAAGGCAACAGGATTTTTAGATAGTCGAGATAGCTGACTAAATTCATTTAGATCAACTCGAAGCACGTTGGCAATAACTTCTATGAACCAGCCGCTTCCTGCAGCGCACTTCTCGCTGACAACAAAGCTGGTAACCCGGCCATGGGAATCTATAAGGATTAATTTGGTTGATTGCCCGGCAGCATCAATGATCGTTCGAACTTGAGGATATAAGCTATTCATGCCCCTGGCGGTGCATATGATATCGCTGACCTTGCGGCCGGCAAAATCGACATTATTGGCGCCTGATCCGGTAGCCACAGTATCAGATATGTCATTCTGGGATAAATTGACTCGGCTTAAAAGTTCTTGCCGTATTAGGTTGGCCGTTGTTCGATAATTAATTCCCGAACGCAATATATGGAAACACACCGGCTCGGTATCTTTGACGATCATACCTTTGCTAAAGGCCGAGCCTATATCGATTCCCATATACCATGTCATCAATGCTCTCCATAGAGTAAGGTGGTTTTATCCAGTCGGCGCTGACTGGTTACAACCGGTGTATTGTTTTTAATTGCATCCAATACCTGTCTTCTGGCCATAAGGGCAGCTCCTAAAGCTCCCGTAATAAGCGGTTCCTCCGGGACACGTATATCGTGGCCAATTTTTTCCTTCATAGCGCGCACTATGCCGGTATTTTTAGCGACGCCCCCGGTAAGTACTACCGAAGGCTCA
>JAQTLG010000240.1 GCA_028715025.1 Dehalococcoidia bacterium
GGGCGGTTCTGCAGTATCAGTCGTGCCAGCTCGCCCTGGGCACAGCCTGAGAGTACCACGAGTCCCTCCCCGTATTTGAGCAGTGGATCTCTGTCGATGCGGGGTTTGTAATAGAACCCTTCGAGGTTGGCCAGTGTCACCAGCTGAATCAGGTTGTTGTATCCCGAATGATTCTGTGCCAGCAGTGTGGCATGGTAATTGGTCTTATCGGCCGCTTCCCGGCTGCGGTAATCGCCGGGAGAGATATAGACCTCGCAGCCGACGATGGGTTTGATGCCGCACTCCCTGGCCGCCCTGTAGAAATCAATGACGCCGTACATATTCCCGTGGTCGGTGATGGCCAGGCTGCGCATGCCGAGGTCCTTGGCCCTGTGCACAAGGGGTATAATACGGCAGCAACCGTCAAGCAAGCTATACTCAGTATGAACGTGTAGGTGGGTAAACATACGGCACACCCGGAAATTTGGTATAAAATTATAACACAAGTTTTCCAGGCCGAACGCGGTTTAATAGGGGGAGATTTGAATCAAACAGCGGTGATTAAAGCGAAGGCGATAAATCCGGCAGGATGGCTGGTTTTAGCCGTGCTGTTTATCTCGATACCGGTCCTCATCATATCGGGCACGGTCGGTATCTATGCTAGTTCCCCGAGCCTCTACAGGTACGGATTCAATAAATACGAAATTAGTGCGGCCACGGGTATTAGCACCGTGCAGCTGGATGGGGTGGCTCAAAATATGGCGGACTATTTAAACGGTAAATTGACGACCCCCCAAATGTCGGTGGAAGTGTGGGGGCAGCCAAAGCTGCTCTACAATCAAAAGGAGCTGACCCATCTGGAAGACGTACGTTATATAATCTCGGTCTTCAAGATGCTGCAGACCGCGGCCATACTGGCTTTCCTGGCATCGGGCGCCGCAGTCTTCGCCATGCTGGGGATACGCCGTCTTCTGCGAGGCATACTGGCGGGAGCGATTGCGACAGTGGAATTGATGACGCTGCTGACGGTCTGGTCGCTGATCGATTTCAACAGTCTTTTCTACCTGTTTCACATCGTCAGCTTCTCCAACGCACTGTGGCTGCTGGACCCCTCAAAAGACTATTTGATTATGATGTTCACGGAGAGCTTTTTCTATGATGCAGCCATCATGGTCACGGCTACGATCATAGCCGAGGCAGTGATACTGGGTCTGGCTGTCCTGGTGATAGAGAAGATGATGCTTAACAGGCGGCGCTGAGCTTGGTAAATATCGACCGCGGAAATGCGATCAGCCGCAGGTGGAGCAGTTGGTGGACGAGCATCCGCTGCAGGATTTTCCTCCGCCGCTGGAAGGCATATGGTCAAGCATGCCGAAGTCGGACTTGGAGCGCGAAACGAATTTGGATATTGCGCGGCCGGAGGGCGCATTGCATTTCGGACAGTCGGCATCCTCTTCGGCGCTGGACAGTGAGCGAAGCTGCTCGAACCTGATGTGGCATTTGGGGCAGATGTATTCGTAGATTGGCATATTACTTACTCCGTAAAATTTTGCGAAATTTGACCGCAATAGTCAAATGTTGCACTATTTTTTTATAAGTAGTACAATTGTTTTAATTAAAGGTTAAACAGGTGTGGCTTTAGGGGTAAAATAATATCGCAGGAGGAGAAATGGAATTGGATAAAGAAAGGGCGGAAAAAGGTAAGGCTCTGGACATGGCTATAAGCCAGATCGAAAAGCAGTATGGCGCGGGCTCCATCATGTCGCTGGGTGAGCGGCAGGCCAGGGTGAAGGTTGATGTCATACCCACGGGGTCCCTGAGCCTGGACTTGGCTCTGGGTGTGGGAGGAATACCACGTGGGCGTATAACAGAAATATACGGCGCGGAGGCTTCGGGCAAGACAACGCTGGCACTCAACATCATCGCCCAGGCGCAGAAAATGGGCGGGCTCGTGCTGTATATCGACGCTGAGCATGCGCTCGATACTCATTACGCTACGGTCTGCGGCGTAAACGTGGACGCCTTGAAGGGCGCGCAACCAGGAACAGGCGAGGAGGCGCTGGATATTACAGAGAGGATGGTGAGGACGCATGCCCTGGACGTGGTGGTCATCGACAGCGTGGCGGCGCTGGTACCCAGGGCGGAGATAGAGGGGGAGATGGGGGATTCACATGTCGGTCTCCAGGCCAGGCTGATGTCGCAGGCGCTACGCAAGCTGACGCACGAGATCAGCAAATCCAACACCGCGGTCATTTTTATCAACCAGCTGAGGGAGAAGGTAGGAGTAATCTTCGGCAATCCGGAGGTGACGCCGGGTGGAAGGGCGCTGAAGTTCTACAGCTCTATCAGAATCGATCTCCGGAAGTCCGAGGCCATTAAAAATGGCAGCGAGATCATCGGCAACCGCGTGCGCGCCAAGGTCGTCAAGAACAAGGTGGCCTCTCCCTATCGCGTTGCTGAATTTGACATAATGTTTAATAGTGGTATTAGCAAAGAGGGTGACATAATCGACCTCGGCGTCAGCACGGGCATCATCAAGAAATCAGGGGCGTTTTTCGACTTCGCCGGCGCCAAGCTGGGGCAGGGTAGGGAGAAGGCGCGTGAATACCTGATACAGCGCCCTGAAACGGCGGCCGAGATAGAGAAGCAGATCAGGCAGATCGCCCTCGCGGGACAGGCTGGCGGTCCCGCGGGAAAGGAAGCGGTTGACTAAAGGCGAAGCTTCCCTGGACCAGCCGGGGGACGAATATCCACAGTGCTACGAGGCTGCACTGCATTACATTGAGTACAGGCCGCGTAGCGAGGCCGAGGTGCGCCGCCATCTCATGTTTAAACGTAGGTTCACTGAGAAGTCCGTGTGCCGTGCCGTCGCCAAACTAAAGCAGCTAAAGCTGATCGATGACACTTCTTTTTCTGAGATGTGGGCCAGGGAGCGTGTAGCTCACAGGCATAAAAGCAGCCTGATGATAAAGCGAGAGCTTATGCAGAAAGGCGTGGACGGCACGATCATCGAAAGTGTAACCGGCCACATCGACGACGAGGCCAACGCATTGAGGGCGGGCATGAGCAAGGCCAGGCATCTAAAAGACCTGGATTATCCGGAGTTCTACAAGCGTCTGGCCGCGTATTTGGGCAGGAAAGGTTACGGATCCGAACTGGTACGGGGAGTTGTTGTGCATCTGTGGGAGTGCAGGAAGGACGACGCGGCGGGAAAATAGTCAGTTTTTAACATAAACTGGCTACGAACTATTAAATAAGGGTATAATAATTATCGAGGTTCAACAAAATGTATAATCCGCAAAGGTTTATTTATAAAGAGAGGCTACTGAATTATGGACTGGATATACTACGTGATAATCGGCCTTGTGGCCGTGTTGTTTCTACTGGTTGGATACTTTGCCCGGCAACTACTGGCAAATCAACAGATACGCAACGCGCAAAACGAAGCAAAGAAGCTACTTGAGAGCGCACAAGTCAAATACGAACAGTTGATCCTGGACGCCAAGGAAGAGGCGGTAAAGGTCAGGGCGGCGGCGGAGGCTGATAGCAGGGAACGAAGGTACGAGCTGCAACGGCTCGAAAGACGGTCAAGCCAGCGTGAAGAGCGTCTGGAGCGCAAGCTCGAAGCCCTTGAACGAAGGGAGCGCAGCCTGATCGGAAGGGAGAAGGAGATCGACACAGTCAGGGAGCAGGTGGAGGAGGTCAAGACACGGCAGCTACAACGACTTGAAGCGATCTCGGGG
>JAQTLG010000241.1 GCA_028715025.1 Dehalococcoidia bacterium
GGCTTATACGCCAGGAACCCCTGATCCCTCCCCCGGAGCGCAGAGGCGGTCGTTAGGCAAACCTCGCAATTTCCCGGTGCGCATCATAACGGCCCCCGGTAGCAATTAATTGCCATCTTTGCCTGCAAGTCATAGAATTATCACCTGGAGCCTGAATTAAACAACCGGAGCAAATCCATGCCTCTTAAAGCCAAACGACATGATTACAAGTCTCATATCATCGAGGAATACTATATAACCGAGGAGCCTTTTTATCTCCCCCTCAAAGATGAGGTGGCTCTCTTCGAGGCGGCCTACGCTGAGCGGATACCTGTATTGCTCAAGGGCCCGACGGGTTGCGGCAAGACCCGTTTTCTTGAATACATGACATACCGTATGAGCCAGAAGGAGCGTAAGCGCAAAGGCTCCTCCGGGCAGCGAGACGGCATTCCCCTGATTACTATTGCCTGCCACGAGGACCTGACTGCCAGCGATCTGGTGGGTAAGTACCTGCTGGAAGGCGATACCACTCGCTGGGTGGACGGGCCTCTGACCCGTGCCGTAAAGAGCGGAGGAATCTGCTACCTGGATGAGGTAGTAGAGGCTCGCAAGGATACCATCGTGCTCATCCATCCTCTGGCCGACCACCGCCGGTCGCTGTATATAGAGAAGAAAGGTGAGATGCTCGAAGCCAGCAACAGCTTTATACTGGTCATCTCTTACAATCCGGGCTATCAAAGCATACTCAAGAACCTCAAGCACAGTACCAGGCAGCGCTTCATCGCTATCGAGTTCACTCACCCGCCCAGAAGCATTGAGGCCAGGATAATCGCACACGAGGCCGACGTCGATGAAGACACGGCAGGCAGGCTGGCACAGCTGGGAGAGAAGATCCGCAATCTTAAAGAGCAGGACCTTTCAGAAGTCATCAGTACCCGTCTGCTGATATACGCCGCCCGTATGATCCGTCAGGGTATCCCCGCCAGGCGGGCCTGCGAGGTGGCTGCCGTCTGGTCTATCACAGATGATGCCGAAGTACAGAAATCATTAAAGGAAGTCGTTACCGCCATATTTGAATAAAAGGTCCATGAGATACAATGAGCGGGGCTAATGATCAGATCAAACAGCCTGAACAAGAGACCGCCGGCAGTTATCACGGCATAGAGTTTGCTTCGGTCGAACCGTTACTGCAGGTTTACTGCAGGGCGCTGACAGGCAAGGAAGTGGATTTCGCACCCGGTAAAGGCTCCCATACGTCCCTGCGTAATGCCTGGTGGAACCAGCTGGCATCAGGCAATCCTCCCGACGGGCATATCAAGGTATTGATTCCAGCCTCGTTTATGGAATATGCCAGCTATGTTGATAACTTTTGCTGGTATAAAGCGGTGGTGACACAACAGGTCGCGCACAGCGAGTTTAATTCTTTCGATTTCGATTTCGATAAAGAATCCACCATTTTTGAAGATCTACGCTACCAGTTGAAGGGGGAGACGGGACACGGCAGTTCACCATTCGAAAAATATTTTGCCATTTTTGATGATCCCAGGCTGGCCATGCAGGTCTTTGTGGCAGTTGAGAATGTACGCATCAATTATCTGGTAAAGCATCATTATCCAGGACTCAAGCAGGGCTACCGCCGTATGCAGGAATATAACCTGCTGGCGCTTGCCCGTGTATCGGGTATAACCCTGCGGAGAGCCTTCATTGAGCTGCTGGAGGGGCTGGAGATCGATGCCATCCTGGCTATCGATGAAGAGGCCCTGTATGAGCCTCTGAATACTGCTAAAGACGTCCTCGATCTACTATGTACCTCTTCTGCCGCCGTGGAAGATTCCGCTGAGGCCGCCATCCGTATTTATCAAATCGCGCTGACGGTGCCTAAAAAGGCGCTTGCCTCGGGATCAGGCGGATACGGATCAGAGAACAGAGAGCCCAATATTTCGGACCTTGAAGGCCAGGAGTTCATGGGCAATTTCCAGACGGATAAAATTAAACTAGATATGGAAATCAAGGCCAATACCGGCCAGAAGTCCAGTATGCCCATGTCCGCTGAAGACATGGAGAAGCTGGCCAACCAGAAAATCGGCATCACCGATATCAAAGATGTAAAGTCCCTGCCCGGCAGCGGTCTGTCCGCCGCCTCTATCCCCCGCGGAGTGCATGTCTACCAGTTCTCACATGATAAGTATACACAGGTCGACCGCTACAGGCCCGAGGATGCTGTCAAGCCTTCCCCGGCGGAAGCCGATGAACGGCTGTCTTATTATGACGAATGGGATTTCAGGGAGAACCGATACATCAGCTCCTGGTGCTGTGTTAGAGAGAAGGTTCTGGGAGAGGGTAACAGCTATTTCTACGATAAAACCCTGGAAAACCGCAGGTCGCTGATGGCCGAAATCAAGCGTCAATTCGAGAGGTTGCCTGCCGAGATGCTATATAAGGCAAAAAACCTGGATGATGGAGATGAGTTTGATCTTGATCTGGTTATTGGCGAACTGATAGACAAACGGGCGGGGCACACGCCGACAGGCAAAGTGTATACCAAGAAGAAAAAGATCCAGCGTGACGTGGCTGTAGCATTTCTGCTGGATATGAGCGGCTCAACAGCCGACCTTATCAATAAGAATCGCCCGACCATGCAATACGAAGAGTCCTTCAAGTACGATTTTATGAAATTCGTAATGCAGCCGCGCCGCCGCATCATCGACCTCGAGAAAGAAAGCATAGTGCTGCTCTGCCAAGCCATTGAGACGCTGGGAGACAATTACGGCATTTACGGCTTCTCCGGACATGGCCGTGCCAATGTCCAGTTCCTGGTCATTAAGGACCTCAATGAATCTTTCGGCGAGAGGATCAAGCGCAGAGTCGACCAGATAGCACCGATTCATGGCACGCGCATGGGCCCGGCTATACGCCATACCATTGCCAGGCTGGATGCGTGCGGCAGCAGCCTCAAACTGCTTTTCCTGGTCAGCGACGGTTACCCGCAGGATTCCCTGTACGGCTACGATGACGACGATAAGGAATATGCCATACATGATACCAAGATGGCACTTATGGAAGCATCACAAAAAAACATTACTCCCTTCTGCCTGACCGTCGACTCAGCCGGCAACGATTATCTGCGAACAATGTGTGACGATATAGGGTATGAAGTCCTGGACGATATCGAAACCCTTCCCCACCGCCTGCCCATGCTTTACAAGAAGTTATCGATGTAGGGACGGCTGGCGCAGGACGCTTCGACAGGAGCTATAAGCCGGTTTGACGCTGATCGGCGCGCGTCCATATAATTCCGTAGTAGAAATGCCTATGAGACGTACAGCCACCATACATACTCTTGGCTGCAAATTAAATCAGGCCGAATCAGAGGCGCTGGCAGCAGATTTAGTATCCCGTGGCCTGACAATAACAAACGGTAACATTGCTGATCTGATAGTCATAAACACCTGCAGCGTCACCCAAGCAGCTGATGCGAAATCACGCCATCTTGTGAGGATGCTGCGTGCGCTCAATCCGGGTTCTATCATTGCCGTCACGGGCTGCTACGCGGAAAGGGCGGGAAAAGATCTTATCGGCTGCGGCGCCGACACGGTTGCCGGCAACCGGGATAAAACTGGGCTGGCGGAATCTCTGACGGCCGGGCCTTTGTTCCAATCATCCCGCGCTGTTGCCCGGGGCTCCGGCAGAGTACGCAGTTTCGTCAAGATACAGGACGGATGCGATAGATT
>JAQTLG010000242.1 GCA_028715025.1 Dehalococcoidia bacterium
ACATGTACGGCAATTTCAGCATACGACTGTCCGACATCGCCGACATGGAACTGGTGAACAATTTTCGCAGGGCAGTATTTGTCTCCAGCCTGAACGCAGTTACCAGATATCTCAGTCTGACCGATAAAACGCGGCATTGTAGAGACAACCAGCCGAAGCAGTGCAGCCTTGAACTGGTAAAATATATCAGGAATGAATACGGAAATCCCAGAATAGCGATAGTCGGTTTTCAGCCAAGGATGATAGAGGCGCTCTCGCAGAGCTTCGAGGTGAGGGCGACTGATATGGACGAACAGAATATCGGTACCCGGAAATTCGGAATTACTATAGGCGGCCAGGACAATACGAAAGCTAACCTAGACTGGTGCGATCTGGCACTGGTAACCGGCACTACCGTAGTGAACGACACCATCGACCAGTTCTTGATATCCAAGCCGGTAATTTTCTATGGCGTCACCATCTCCGGGGTGGCAAAGCTATTGGGATTGAAACAGTTCTGTTACTGTGGGTATTGATGGTGTAATGGCTGGCTGCCGAGCCAGGATTCGAACCTGGGCAAACGGATTCAAAGTCCGTCGTGCTACCACTACACAACTCGGCAGTTCGATTGTAAGATTATCACAGACATTTTAAACCGGTCAATTTAAAAAATTTTTAAAAAATTTCTTTTTTGCCTAAACCTCTACAACCCATATTGCGTTTTATAAGTATCGAACAGAAAAATAAAGCGCAGGAGCTGAGAGATGACAAGGAGTAAAATGGCTGAACTGATCAACAAAGATGGGAAACTGCTCGCACTGTTCACCGGTATGCTGCTGGACGGGGTCCTGCTGATCACACTCGTGGTATATGCCGGAACGCTCTTCGCTTTCTAATTTACCGACACATCTGTATCGGACAACTTGATTGCCGTCACCCTCACAGGGTGACGGCAATCTTTATTTCATGTGATTATCATTGGTGGGAAAGCTGGTGCCGAAGGTCGGACTCGAACCGACACGAGAGTTGCCCCTCAACAGTTTTTGAGACTGCCGCGTCTACCATTCCGCCACTTCGGCCCGGCCGGTCTGTAGGTGGTGCCGAGGCCCAGAATTGAACTGGGGACACGTAGATTTTCAGTCTACTGCTCTACCGACTGAGCTACCTCGGCGCGAACGATATTGTAGCCTCTGCGCCGATATCCTGTCAATTCCATTACACTCGTTTTTCATCTGCGTGCAGGAAAATTTTTCTCATATTTAGTAAGATGTAAATAATGCAGCAATACTATTGTCCCTATTGCCGTTCACCCGTAGCTGTGGGCGAGAAAGCCTGCCGCAGATGCGGGCAGCTTCTGTCATGGTCGCCCTCGCCTGTCGTACAGAGCCATGAGGTTAAACAGGAGCGCGAAGATACAAAAGAAGCGCCCAATAGATCGTGGCTGTGGCTGCTGATAGCCCTGCTGGTGGTCGTTCTTCTGGCTGGAGCTGGTGTCTACTACTTCATGCGCATGATGGAAAAGCCGCCGGTGGCAGCGGTGGCGGATAACACTTCAACCGCCGGGACAGAGGAGCTGATTATCCCCGATAAAACGGCGCCGGTCATCAGCAATATCAGCGTGGACAATATAGCCTACAATTCGGTCGCCATAAAATGGAACACCAACGAGCCCTCCACGAGCCAGGTCATATGGAGGAGCGATGACAGCAAAATAAACGTCACAGACGAAAAGAAGGCTATGGTCAATCAGCACGTCGTCGAGCTCACCGACCTGAAAAACAAACAGAGATATTATTTCAAGGTGAGGTCTGTCGATCCTTCTTATAACGAGTCGATCTCGGTCGAAGACAATTTCGATATCGGTTTATCACACGGCGTGGCCGCTGTCAGAGCGGTCGGCGACAGCATGAAGACGGAGGAGCCGCAGCCCGCTGTTTTTCGCACGGTTATCAGCGGAAAGGTGGTCAATTCGGGAGAGGTGCCCATCCGATCTCGAGACATCGAGGTATGGATCAAGATCACTGTCGCGGGGCAGGGGACCAGCGATATTAAAGCAGATATAGATCCGACGCCCGATATACTTTATCCGCTGTATGAGATCGGCTTCCGGGCTGTTGTGCCCGATAGGACAAATCCTGACTACATCGTCACAGCTACCATTACTGCAGAGCAGAACTGACCAGCAGGTCCGGCGTCAGGAGCGGTTGCTGCGCGAGGCGTCCACGATCATAACGATGATCAGCGTACCCACGATCAGTATGAATACCGGTATCATCACCAGCCGGATATTAGGATAATCCGCCGTCCAGTAGCGGAACCAGACCTTGCCGATGATATCGTTAGCGGGCACAAGCCATCCGGTGTGAGAATCGTTGCTGTGGTTGCGGTTATCGCCCAGAACGAAATACTGGCCCGCCGGCACATCCCTCATGGGCATATAGTAGTTGGGCGCTTCCCTGATATAGGGCTCCACCAGTTTATTCCCGTTTACGAAGACCGCTTTGTCCCTGATCTCGACTGTATCGCCCGGCACGGCTATCACCCTTTTAATGAAACACGAAGGGTGCTGCGTAAAAAATGGGTCGAACGCGGGTTTCGGCTCATTGCCGGGTTCATAGAAAACTATTTCATCTTTCTGGCGGGGCTGGTTGCCGAAGGCATAGCTCAGCTTATTGACGATGATCAGGTCTCCTTCCCGGAAGGTGGGCAGCATCGAGACATTGAAAACCTCAAAGCTCTTGATGGAGATTTGTAGGGCGAGGAAGATGACGGCCGCGATTAGCAGCGTGAAAATGAATTCTCTTAATACCTTCAATTATGTGTTCCCGGCATTTGATTTGGATAATTATATGCTATAAGCTATGTTTGTGCTAATGGAATAAACTTTTTACACACCTATTTCGTTTTGTATTTGATTCTGTATAACAGTCGAATATACAGCAAAGTATTATTCAGGAGGTATTCAGCAAAATGAGGAGAACAGCAGTCATTCTGGCGGCAATCATGTTGGTCACGTTATCCGTGGTGGGGTGCGCCCCGAGCCCGGCGGTCGTATACCAGGGTGGTGTTCCCGCATCCGGGACAGCCATCGGTTCGGGCGGGATCATAGTGAGTCAGCAAAATGTCGGCCTGTGGGTAAACGGCCTGGGCAAAACGACTGGAGCGCCCGACGTAGTAGTACTGACGCTCGGTGTTGAATCGCAGCAAAAGACCGTCGCGCAGGCGCAGAAAGAGGCTATCGATGCCATGAGTAGCGTAATGCAGGTGCTCAAGGACAGTGGTATAGCCGACAAAGATATCCAGACAAGCCAGTATAACATCCAGCAGGTCACCCGCTGGGACGATAATCAGGACACTTACGTCGTAATTGGCTACAGGGTGACTAATACGGTTGCCTGTAAGATCAGGGAAATCGACAAGGCCGGGTCTATCATAGATAAAGCCGTTGTGGCGGGGGGCGATCTTATCAGGATCAATGGAATAACATTCACGGTTGATGATCCCACCCCTTACTACAAGATAGCCCGCGAGAAGGCCGTGCAGTATGCGATGGAGAAAGCCAAGCAGATTGCACAGGCATCCGGGACCAGGCTGGGCAAGGTGCTGTATGTGTCCGAGGACACCAGCTACATGCCGCCCATGGTCGGAAATTACTCCATGAAATATTCAGCTTTAGAAGCGGCTGCATCTCCGACTCCTATCAGTGCCGGAGAGTTGGA
>JAQTLG010000243.1 GCA_028715025.1 Dehalococcoidia bacterium
TGCGCTCCCTGGAAATGGGCAGGAGATCTCTCCTGTGGGAAGACAAGAGCTGGGGTAGTGCCGATGAGCATGGGAGATATCCGCTTCATGCCAATGATTTGCGGTTATGGGCGTTGATGGCGGCACTAAGAAGAAAAATAGATGTGGATCAGCTTGCGGAGCAGACGGGAATAGATCCATGGTTCATACACAAAATGGCCAATATTGTTGCGCTGGAACAGCGGTTATTATCAGAGCAATTAGATCCAGAATTGCTCAGGCAGGCAAAGCGTCTCGGTTTCTCCGACGAACAAATTTCAATCCTGGGAGATACGTTACCGGATCAGGTACGTCAATTAAGAAACCGATGGAACATAAAACCGGTGTATAAAATGGTGGATACATGCGCGGCTGAGTTTGACGCCGAGACTCCCTATTTTTACAGCACTTACGAGATTGAAAACGAGGCTGAATCCCTGGTCGATAATAAAGCAGTCGTGATCGGCAGCGGACCTATACGCATCGGCCAGGGGATAGAGTTTGATTATTGCAGCGTCCATTCCGCCTGGGCGCTTAAAGAAGCCGGCTATAAAAGCATAATGGTCAATTCAAATCCTGAGACCGTTTCAACTGATTTTGATACCAGCGATAGGCTTTATTTTGAGCCCCTCGACGAGGAAAGTGTCCTTGATATTCTTGAAAATGAGAATTCGAAATTACTTGTCAACGCCTTTACTCCTTCAGTTCTTCAATTCGGAGGGCAGACTGCGATCAACCTGGCCGCCTCGCTGTCCAGAAATAATTCACCCATCCTGGGTTCCAACGCAGAGATTATCGATCTGGCAGAAGACAGGCGCAGATTCGAGGATTTTCTCAATCACCTCGGTATTCCGCAGCCGCCCGGCACAGGTGTGACTGCAATAGACCAGGGACAGGAGGTGGCCAGAACGCTGGGCTATCCGGTGCTGGTCAGGCCCAGCTATGTGCTGGGCGGACGTGGTATGGAGATAGTACAGAACCAGGAGGAATTAACCAGGTACATGGGGCAGGCGCTGGAAATCGATGAACGCCATCCCGTGCTGATCGATAAATATTTTGAAGGTAAAGAGGTTGAGGTTGACGCGGTCAGCGACGGAGTTGATGTATTGATACCCGGGATTATGGAGCATATTGAACGTACAGGTGTGCACAGCGGTGATTCGATAGCCGTTTATCCGGCACCAGGCCTGTCCGAAGATGAGGTGAATACACTGGTAGATTACACCACCAGGACCGGGCTGGCGCTGGGGATAAAAGGTCTGATGAACATTCAGTTCGTTATTATGAGCGGCAGCAGCGGGGAACGGTCGTCCATATACATGCTGGAGGTAAACCCGCGCGCCAGCCGTACGATCCCGTTTATCTCCAAGGTTACGGGTGTACCCATGGTGCGTATCGCTACCAAAGTGATGCTGGGGATCAGCCTGGCGGAGCAAGGGTATAAAACAGGCCTGTACGGGAAGAAGGCCCTGGTCGGCGTGAAGGCCCCGGTTTTCTCGATGTCGAAGCTGACGGGTGTTGATACATATCTCAGCCCCGAGATGAAGTCTACCGGCGAAGTAATGGGTATCGATCTGACCTATGAAGCTGCCCTGGCCAAGGCGTTGATTGCAGCAGGACTGATGTTGCCCTCCAGGGGAACGCTGCTCTTCAGCATCGCAGACAGGAACAAGACGGAGGCACTGCCCATAATCAGAGGATTCTATGATCTGGGTTACCAGATTTGTGCCACTCATGGCACGGCAGCCATGATCAGTGAGCACGGTATGAAAGTAGATGCGATCAGCAGAAAACTAAATGAGGGGCATCCAAATATTGTAGAAATTATCGGCAGCGGTTCTATAGTGGGTGTGATCAATACGATTACCGGTGGGCGTATACCGCTGCAGGACGGTTTCCATATACGCCGCGCCAGCACAGAGCGGCGTATCCCCTGTTTTACCTCGCTGGATACAGCCGGCGCGGTTTTTAAAGTCTTGTCTCAGGGCAACCAGAATATAAATATTAAACCTCTGCAAGAATATGTGGAATCGTAAAGAATTACAGATATATCGGTACGACAAATATCTGCAATCTTGAGCTTCCGGCAGATCATATGGCCTGTTACTGCTCGCGGTCCTTGTTTTCGGGGAGCCGGGATCGCGGCTTATGGATGGTTTTCTCGACCAACTCGAAAAGTATGAGGGTAAAAAGAGCTATAAGCAGCAGTAGCAGCAGGGTCTCGAGGAATTCCTTGTGTACCAGGAACATGATAATGAATATCTCCAGCATCAACACGGCTGTCTCAACAACCCTGCGGCGCACCATGTTATCGATGATGAAGGAGAACATAATCACCTCCACCCAGCCTTCTGCGATCACACCGACTGTAATAGTATCCCAGGTAAGCGTGCCCGGTGGCAGCACGGATGACATCCAGTGCAGAAAAAGGAAGGTGAAAATGGACTCGGGTATATATGACAGGGTGATGGCGAGGAAGGTCGGCATGCGTCCCCTCAGCAAGCCGCAGAAAAAACCTGTCATGGACTTCCCGAATATGATGGCAAGTCCGAAAACAGGGCCGTAGATGCCGAAGACCGCCAGATGAAAATAAGGATATAAGGAAGACAGCGCGGCCGTCAGCAGTCCGTACCACGGCCCGAAAGTAATAGCGATGGCGAACGTGGCCAGGTGCGAGAAATCGAATGTTACCTGTGGATTAAGCGGCGTGAGCTGGCTGGAGAGAAATGACAGCAGGTTCCCCAGCACTGCGGCGGCCAGGGCGATACCCAGATTCCGGGCTTTCTCGCTCTTTAAAAACCGAACGACCGGATGCATCTTCCACATGAGACTTTGCTCTCAGTATAACATTTTTCCTATTCATAAAGTCCCCGTTTGCGGTTATCTTCCACGATACGGTTATACTCCTTATCCACATCTATGCCGCGGTCTCTCAGTACCCGGTCCATCATCTCAACCGAGTGAGTAAGATCGAGAAAACGGTTCAGCCAGGCTTTCGGATCGTCCGGATTTTTTTTATAATCTTCCGCGAGTTGGTTGTATTCCTCTGTGATCTTATCGAACTCCACTGCCGGGTCGAATTGGCCTTTGATGCGAGGGAACCTGAATAGCTCCTTAACCTTCCCCAGATGACGACGGAAAATGAACTTATCAACATACCAGAAGACGCATGCCAGCAGGAGCTGGTTGAGCAGGAAGGCCGGGAAATCGGGTATGCCCAGCTGCTGTCTTAACAACACTTGAAGTAAGGCTCCGGCAATGCCTGAGAGAAGTATCCAGCGTCCGAAAACATATATGAACCACTCTTTTGAAAACATGGCATTCTCCCTTACAGTAACTTGATGTCGATTGTAGACTACAGAATAGCTGTTAAACGGTCAAGACTGTCCGATTCAATATTGAAGGATGACACAAAACAGTTACCAAGTTCCTGGCGGAACCGGGATAATTACATATTACCTTTATTTCGATTTATTGGCTTTCTTAGCTACAATTTTGTCTTCTCGCATACCCGAGAGTATTTGGGCATTTTCATCCATGCGTTTTTTATTAGCGCCCACATAATCCGCTGCTCTGTAACTGATTGCATGGGATAGTTTTACGAATTCATCAAGCTCCTGCTGATTAAGGTTTCCAAAAACTACTTCCAGTACTTCA
>JAQTLG010000244.1 GCA_028715025.1 Dehalococcoidia bacterium
CTCCACCGGCATGCCCACTTTCAAGGCGTTGGTGTCACAATCGGTCAGATCAACGCCGGCCCTTCCACCACCCTCGAAGTCGATGAATCCGTAAGAGGCGGGCGGGTCGATACTGGGAGCCAGGAAATCACTGGTGTAGGTGAACAGCACTGCTTTCTTGTCGGCGAAGCGGTAATCCTCATTCTGGTCCACCGCACCGCAGTCCGGATTGGGGCAGATCCTCTGCGGCGGATAGCTCGGTGTGCCGCATTTCTTGCACTTGTACCCCACCATGCCGTAAAGCTCTTTGTTGTCCCTGGAAACTATGGAGAACGAGGTGAACATTGCTTCCTCGCCCCTGATGCCTAGCTCAGACGGCATCTGTTTGCGGAAAGCCAGGTATTTCTCATAGCTGCCCAGCGCGGCCTTATTGGCCATATTCTTTTTAACACCTTTTTTATCTTTAACCTTGGAGATCTTGTCGGTCACGGTCAGGAAGAAAGCGTCGCAACCCTGACCGAAGCTGATCACCATGATCTTGTCGCCAGCTTTGGCATCTTCCAGCGCCGCTACCAGCATCAGGAGGGTCTGAGCCACGCCCGTGTCGCCGACCGTTGTCAGCATGGGATCCTGGATCTGCTCGGGAGCAAGCCCGAAGCCCTTGCCCAGCGCGGCATGTGCACCGCCGAAGGCGCAGGCGTAAATGACCTTGGAGAAATCCTTGATGTTCAGGTTGTATTTCTTGGTCAGGCCCGCTAATGCCTCGGGAATAAATTTCATATAGCCGGCATCGCGGATGAAGCGTTCCTCCCACATATGCTCCAGACGCTCACCTTCCAGTCGCCGCCTGTCAACGAAATCATGAGTGGTGGAGTAAGAGCCTTCGATATTGGCTATAACATCGTCCTTGCCCAGCAAGAAGGCCGCCCCGCCATCGCCGTAAGTGTAGTCACCGTTGCTGGCGACCTTACTGACTCGCATATCAGCGGCACAGACCAGACAGCTATTAAGGGAGCCAGCCGAGATCGCATCTGCGGCAGCCAGCAGCGCACTGGTGCCGGACTTGGTGGAATCGGTAAAATCCGCCGTCCTGGTATCCGTCTTGAGGTCCAGCGCAGCCGCAATAATGCCTGCATTCTGCCTCAGGGCATATGTCTGCGATGTGGAGGCGAAATAAAGCCCGTCCACTTTCGAGACGTCTTCCCCTTTCAGACAGTCCTGGGCAGCGGCCACGGACATGGTTATGCTGTCCTCGTCCCAGTTGGCCACGGCTTTCTCGCCCCTCAATGGGGCAAACCCAAGAAACAAGAGGGACATCTGCATGATATTTCGATCCAAACGAAACCTGGGTATGTGTGCACCGTACGACTTGATACCTACCATTTTTCCTCCTTAAATCTGAATTAATTATTTTAAGAGTGCCAGCCAACCCATCAGCGACTGATTTTACACCATATCATATTTCATCACAATATCAGATGTACTCAGGACTCCACCTCTCATTTAGCTTGTGACTAACAGTCATCTATTATTTCGCACGACCAACCCATCAAAGGCCTATGCCGACGGCGATTTTCTCAAGGTGTAAATCGGTATCTCCCAGCATAAATTCGGATGATTTCACGCGCCGGAAATAGCATCCTATATCGTGGTCCATGGTAAACCCGATGGCACCATGTATCTTGATGCCGTCGACACAGACCCTCTGATATACATCATTGGCCTTGGCCTTGGCCTGGGAGATGTACATGTCGGCCTTTGCGCCGGTCGACAGCATCCACGCCGCATAGTGCACCAGATATTGCAAACCCTCGACATCGGTGAGCATGTCGACGAGCTTGTGCTGTATGGCCATGAACGATCCTATCGGCTTATCGAATTGTGTCCTGTCCTTGGCATATGCCTGCGTCATCTCCAGCACTGCCTGGCAGGCGCCGGATACTTCGGCACATTTGAGCACAGTAGCTCGCTGAGCCATATAGGAAATTACTTTCCAACCATCTCCCTTCTTACCTATAGTATCAGACCTGGTAGCCTTCACATTCTTTAAACTCACCCTGCACTGCCCGTCTCCAGCGATCGTAGGTATCAACTCTATTTTCACGCCACGGCTGGCCGCTTTTACCACAAACAGGGTCAGCCCGCTTTCCGGCGACTCCGCCTTTTCCGTCCTGCATAACACCAGCAGATGGTCCGCAACATGTGCATAGGGTACAAACCATTTTTCGCCATTTAGAATGTAGTTTTTACCGTCGAATTCCGCCTGAGCTATGATATCATCAGCTTCAAATCGGCCTGACTTCTCGATCATAGCCAGCGACCAGATACTTTTACCATCCGCAATGGGGGTGAGATATTTAGCTTTCTGCGTGGCAGTGCCGAATTTCAAGATGGGGATTGAACACAGCGCAACGGTTGAAAAGAATGGACCGGGAGTTATGTTCCTGCCCATCTCTTCCATCAGTACGACCAGGTCAAGGAAGTCAGCGCCGGTCCCGTTGTACTGCTCGGGGAATATCAGCCCGAGCCAACCCAGCTCAACCATTTTGGCCCACATGTCAGGATCGTAGCCCTTCTCATCGATTTCCAGCTCCCTGACCCTGGCTTTGGGGCACTCATTGACCAGGAAATCCCTGGCCATGGTCTTCAACATATTTTGCTGTTCGTTAAAATCAAAATCCATCTCGAACCCCTCAATTATTAATATGCCCTGGGCAGACCCAGCTTGAACTGTCCCACGATATTCTTCTGCACCTCGTCGGTGCCACCCGCGATGGAGATGCCCGGGAACATCATGTAAAGACGCGTGACATTGCCCATGACTTTAGCCCATTTAGACCACATATCAACCTGAGAATAGGCGCCGATAATCTCCGAGCCGGTGGTGGCGAGGCGCTGCATTACGAGATCACAGTAAGCCTTGTTCCTGGCCGCCTCATAAATGGGTATTTCCCCCTTGCTCATCTTCCACGTGATCTCATAGCTGAACATTTTGAGCGTCTCCAACTCCAGCGCCCTCTCAGCCAGCTTGTGCCTGACCACCGGGTCCTTGGCCAGCATCGTGCCATTATACCGTATTTCACGAGTATACTTTATGACAGCCTCCAGTATCTTCCTTGACATGCCGCCGAACTGCGGGGCGATGCTATGCCTTTCGAAAGCCAGTGACTGCATAAGATGGTACCAACCGCGGTTCTCCGTCCCCACTAAATTGGCTGCCGGGACCTTAACATTGTCGAAAAATAACTCGTTGAAAATATGTACGCCGGCAAAGTTCACGATAGGTTTAATGGTAATACCCGGGCTCTTCATATCGAGTATCAGCAGGCTTATACCATGCTGCTTTTTCTGGGCGCCGGGGTCGGTCCTCACCGCTATCCAGCACCACCTGGCTCTATGAGCGCAACTGGTCCATATCTTCTGCCCGTTTAGAATGTATTCGTCGCCACTTTTTATCGCCTTAGTTTGAATATTAGCAAAATCGGAGCCGGCATTGGGTTCGCTGTAGGCGGTGCACCATACTCCATCGGGTTCGCCGGCGGCGATGGAAGGTATGTATTTCTTACGTTGCTCCTCACTGCCGAAAAGCATCAATGACTGGCCTACCCATCCTATGCCACTCACTCCCATGGTGGTGCCCGGAATACCCTGGTAGCTGGCTTCATCGATGTACACAAGCTGCTCAAACGGC
>JAQTLG010000245.1 GCA_028715025.1 Dehalococcoidia bacterium
AGTTAAGTTATCCATACCTTAATAAGGAATGCTATGCCTGACAAAATAATTAAAATATCGGCCCAAATAGGCATATTAGGTATACCAATGATTCCGGCAATAAGGAGGACACCAATTATAGATAGTAGTAGTTTTCCAAGCATACCTCACCTCCTATACGAATCTATTATAGAGGAATGAATATATGAAATCAACCATAACCGTACTGAACCGTTAAACCGTTGTTTGTCAAGTTTGACTTACGAATAATGCACAGTATTATAATTAAGCCTCAGATCATTATTATTTCATCGGTTACGGCCGCTTAACATCAGCCAAAATGCGTATTACTGGGGGCTCCGCCAGGGGCCAGATTATTAAGACCCTTCCCGGCCTGTTGGTGAGGCCAACCACCGACAAGGTACGTGAGGCTATCTTCTCAATGCTGGTCACGATGTCCGCCGGATGGGAAAAAGGACTGGACCTTTTCGCAGGCAGCGGTGCTCTCGGGCTTGAAGCGTTGAGCCGCGAGGTGAAATGGATTGACTTTGTGGATCAGAACAACCGGTGCTGTCAGGTGATAAAGCAAAATCTGGCAAAAACGGGATTTATTGACAGGGCTCATGTATACTGTTGCCCATCTATGAAAGCGATAGGTTTCCTTGAAACCAGCTACGACCTGGTGTTTTTAGACCCGCCATATGCCGATACTCATCTGGGCGTACTGGTAACCCAATTGGGCAAATCCAGGCTTATCTCGGAAGACACGCTGGTTACCGTATCTCATGCAGCACGCTCCGCCCTGCAGACCAGATACGAAAACATGTCGAAGATTAAAGAGAAAAGGTACGGTGATACCTGTATTTCAATATACCAGAAGGAGGCCACATCTTGACTACAGCAATCTACCCGGGTAGCTTTGATCCCATTACCAACGGTCATCTGGACATTGTGAAGAGGGCGTCTTCCATATTCGAAAAACTGATAATCGCCGTATATGATATCCCGCAGAAATCGCTGCTCTTTACCGCCGAAGAAAGGGTGGAACTGGCGCGCAAAGCAGTTGCCGATTTCAAGAATGTACAGGTGACGTCCTATTCAGGCATAACAGTGGAGTATGCCAGGCGGGCCAAAGCACAGGTGCTGGTCAGAGGGCTGAGAGCCAGCTCGGATTTCGAGCGCGAGTTTGAGATGGCGCTGATGAATAAGAAGCTGGCGCCGGATATCGAGCTCGTATGTTTCATGGCAAATCTTCGTTACCAGTTTCTCAGTTCGAGCCTGTTAAAGGAGATAATCAATCTTGGCGGCAACCTTGATGACATGATGCCGCCGCACGTCAGTGCAGCCCTGAAAAAGAAGCTGCTCTCCTGAGGGTATTCAATCGAGGCGAAATCTGGTAGCATATTGAAGGAATTTTTTTCTTATATCATTATTAATACACTATTGGAGGTGCCGTAAGGATGGCTTATAAGATAACCGATGATTGTATCAGCTGCGGGGCGTGTGAAGCGGAGTGCAAGAACGAGGCTATTAAAGAGGGCGAGACCATTTATATTATCGATGCCGCCAAATGCACCGAGTGCATCGGCTGGTTCGACAAACCCAAATGCTCCGAAGTATGCCCTGTCGACTGCTGCGTGTCCGATCCCGCCCATAAAGAGTCGAAGGACCAGTTGCTGGAAAAGTGGAAGCAACTACATCCCGGCAAGACGCCACAATAAAATTGAATTTCTAATAACTCGGGGTAACCTTAATATATGTTGACCATCGACCTTGATCTCCTTGAGATCAACGGCAATGAAAACATACTCGATGCCGGCTGTGGCCAAGGACGTCACATCTGGCAGGTGTGCAAAGTTAATAAAGGCCGCTCTGTGGCGTTCGATCTTGATGCCGCCAGCCTCAAGCACGCCTGGTGCATGTTTCACGAGATGGACGGGAAGAAAGAGACAGTGGGGGTATGGCACCTTGTCTCCGGAAGCGTGACCAACCTGCCTTTTGAGGACGGGCTTTTTGACAAGGTGGTTTGCTCAGAGGTGCTGGAGCATGTGCCAGATGATTCCACCGCAGTATCGGAATTTTGTCGCGTGCTTAAGCCCGGCGGTATACTGGCGGTCAGCGTACCATCGCATTTCGCCGAATCGGTCTGCTGGAAGATATCCGACGACTATCACAATTCACCCGGCGGACATATCAGGATATACAAGCAGTCAGAGATCATGGGGCTGCTCAAGAAGTATGGCCTGGACATCTTTGCTGTCAGATACAAACATGCGCTGCATTCCATTTACTGGTGGTCCAAAGGATTGTTCGGGCTCAAGAATGATAAAGCTTTCGTGCCTTCGCAGTACTACAAATTCCTAGTCTGGGATATCTATAATGGCCACCGCTATACAAAATGGCTGGAAAACGGCCTGAACCACATCTTCCCTAAAAGCACGGTTCTGTACTGTCGGAAGCCCGCGGCCGGATAGGCAGTCAGAATGAATGATCTATCCAATTTTCTTTGTTCCCAGACTCTGCGCTTTCTCATAAGCTGCCACTACCGCGTTTATCACCAGAGAACGCAGGCCCCCGCATTCAAGGCGCAGCAAAGCCTCGGCAGTTGTGCCCCCCGGCGAGGTAACCATGTTTCTTAACTCAGCAGGATGCCTGGACATTTTTTTCATTGCCTCGGCGGAGCCGGCGACTGTCTCGATTACAAGCTTCTGTGCCACATCCCTGGTCAGGCCTATGTGGACTCCTGCGTCGATGAGCGCTTCGATAAAAAGGAATACATAAGCCGGGCCGCTGCCGCTGACAGCCGTAGCCATGTCCAGATATCTCTCGTCCTTAAGATACATCTCTTCTCCCATCGAAGCCAGTATCAGCCTGGCCATATCGTGTTTCTCCGACGACAGCTCGCCGGATGATGTCCAGACTGTCATACCTTTGCCCACCTGAGCCGGTGTATTAGGCATTGCGCGTACCAGTGCATTTTGCTTCAAAACCTGTGATATTGTTTCAAGGCTGATGCCGGCCGCAATCGATATGATGAGCTGCGATGCCAGGTGTGCCGATAGCCGGCTCAATACACCGGGCATCTCCTGCGGTTTAACAGCCAGTATAACTGCATCAGCCCTATGTACAGCTTCAGCGTTATTATCAGTAACTGCTACACCATACCTCTTTTTAATCAGCTCCCGCCGATCATGTGAGATATCGCTAACAACGATATCATTTTTTGACGCAAGCCTGGCGCGCAATATGCTCTTGACCAGCGTACCACCCATGGTACCTCCACCTATGACAGCAACCTTCATAATTCAGCTCCTTTCACCAAATATGGCACGCCCAATTCTTATCATGGTAGCACCCTCTTCCACAGCCACCTCAAAATCGTCGGTCATGCCCATCGACAGCTCCTTAAATCCATAGGCCGAGTTGAGTCCTTTCATTTCTGCAAACAACGGCCTGGTCTCTTCCGCGTTGCTACAAACCGGTGCAATCGTCATAAGCCCCAGTACATTCACATGAGGCAAGGCCGAAATCGAATCAACCGCCAGGTCAAGCTTCCCCCTGGAGAACCCATATTTTGTCTGTTCACCCGACAGGTTAACCTCTAAAAATACATTGATGGGCCTGTCAGTTTTCTTATTGATAAACTCGGCCAAACGTAAAGTATCTATACT
>JAQTLG010000246.1 GCA_028715025.1 Dehalococcoidia bacterium
TTCAGCACGCTCTGATAGTTACCGTTGAACAAAGGCATATATTTGAGCATTACGGGCGTCTGCTGGAACATGCGGACTACATCGCCCAGCGTATTGGCCGGTTTAACGAAGAATCCTTCGACAGCTGCGTCGTTAAACGTCTTCATATACTTGCAGAAGTCGTACCAGCCTTTGACGTCTTCCGGGGCTATCTTGGCGATCTCCTGTGCCGATTCCTCGATGGACTTCGGATAGCGCATCCTGGAGCCGTCTTTGAATATAATAGAAAAGATCAGGTGCGGGGGTATCAGTTCGACCTCCTGGGCAATGGTTGTGCCCAGGCGCTGGAAGCACCAGTCCATCACTTGGATATCTTCAATAAGGGAGGCGCCGAGGTCGAAATGGTACCCCTCCCGTTCGAAGGTGGAACAGCATCCCCCAACCCTTTCGCTTTGCTCAAGCAAAAGAACTTTACGACCCTGTTTGGCCATGAGACCTGATACGGCAAGTCCCCCGATGCCGGCACCGATGACTATCACATTGTAATCAGACATGCGATACCTCCCAACACTAATTTAATATTGATTGACCAGTCAATCTACTTTCACGGTGGCCTAATTGTACAGTAGGCGTACTTTTCTTGTCCAGTTCGTATCTATTCTGATAAAACATAGCAACAGTTACAGCCGGGTGATCGGTTTAATCGATTGATCATAGCTGATATCCCATTATAGCATTACACCCGATAAGCTGAGTGATATAATTGCGGTAAAGTAGCCGAAACGGGTATAGGCAGTATTTCGAAATACAGGATAAATATATGGTCGGAATCGTAACAGACAGCGCATCCGATGTGCCGCGCGAGCTGGCCAGGGAACTGGGTATAACAGTCGTACCTTTGAATGTGCACTTCGGCACAGAGACCTATAAAGATGGGGTGGACCTTACTGCTGAGGACTTCTACTCCATGCTGGTGACTGCTCCAAAATTGCCGACAACCTCCGCCCCCGGCCCGGGCGTTTTTGCTAAGGTATTTGATGACTTGGCGATCAACTGTGCTGAGATACTTGGAGTGTTTCTGTCACAGAAATTCAGCTCCACCTATGACTCAGCGTTGCAGGGCGTGAAGTTAATGAGTAAAAAATGCCATGTGGAGATCGTTGACTCCACGCTGGGAATAATGGGGGAGGGACTTTTAGTGATAGAAGCAGCCAGAAGTGCTCTTTCGGGAGCCAGCCTTGTTGACCTCGTCGGTCTGATATCAAAGACGATTCCTCACGTGCATGTACGGGCAACTCTCGATACGCTCAAGTATCTGTCTAAGGGAGGACGCGTAGGCAAAGCGCAGGCTCTGTTAGGATCGATACTCAGGCTGAACCCTATACTCGGAATAAAAAATGGCGAGGCCTTTCCCTATGTCAGGATGCGATCCAGGGCCAAGGCTGTAGAGTGGCTGTATGCTTTTGCTACCAGGTTCAGAAGGGTGGAGGCACTGGCTATCGAGTATGGGACAAATTTAACTGAAGCAAAGGTGTTGGCCGGGCGCATCGCTTCAGTATTTCCTAAAGTACCTGTCTATCTGTCAAATATCAGCCCGGTGATCGGCACCCATGCAGGACCCAATATCCTGGCTGTTACCGTGCTGGAGGCGGATTGAGCGCATATCTTCTTAGGATGTGTTAATTAATTTAATTAGCGATCTACCTAAAACCTATCCCACCCCCAATTTTAATATCTTCTTTTTACCCACCCCGGGCTCACTCATTTACGAGCTTTAAAACTATTGGAGGCCGGACCACATTATCAATTTGCAGAAAGGTATAGGCCTCCTCCCGTTTCATTTTGAGTTCTTTATTTCTTAAATTCCTTATAGTCCTCAGGACAATATGCGGGATCTTTATATAGATATGTGCGGCAGGGTTCCTCTGCAAAATCGTGAGGAGGCACGACAATAGCAACCGGCCTACCAGTCGTTTTGATAGGCGCGACATTCTGGAAAAAGCAGTGGGAGCAATACACCGGGAAATCCGGCTGCTGGAATGTCATCTGCTGTGCCTTTTTGATCTTCAAAAAGTTATAGGGAGGGCCATACTTGCCTTCCATGACCAAACGACCGCCGCTGCCACACGGTTTCATCGAAAAAGTGAACTTCTCTTCGTCCTCCTCGATTTCGAAATTGTGCAAATGTCCTCTTATTCCAGCTGCAACCATTGCTGCCCTGCGGCGTGGATCCTGACCGGCATAAAGCAGTCCTAGAGGCTGAAGGAGAAGGTCAAAGCTCTCCTCCAAAGCTTTTCCTGCTGCTTCTTCGCCATATTGCCTGCCGATGAAGCTTAACAGGGCCGCGATCCAATCCCGATATATGTCGTGCATAGATAAGAATTCCCGGTACATTTGTCGCGTCAGTTTCTTTGCTTTCTCTTTCTCACCGGCATCGATATTTGTCTGAATAAGCTCTGGCCTCTGTTGGCCCAGTTCTTTCAACTCCTCTTCGGTAAACAACTTCTCTTTATTCATATTTGATCCCTCTCCGTCTCTCCATTTATATTTGAAGCCTCTCATTAATAGTAAGTCAGCGTAAATCTACTGCATACGCATCAAGAGAAAAACACTCGTTTTCCTCAAGCCATTGAAGTTCCAAATGGTATCCCTTTGAATGTGTATAAGCAATATTCTCACTACGCTTCTCACCTCCCACTGTGATTAGCAAAATGTCTGCTGCCGATGTCAGCCAGCGTTATTAATATTGGCTGTGAGTGCACGTTCCAGCGCAAAAATGGCGGCTCCCAGGGCCCCGACTATCTGCGGCTCGTCGGGGACGAGAAGCGCGGTACCCAACTTTTCCTCTAATGCCCGTACCACGCCGATATTCTTGGCCACTCCTCCCGTCATCATCACCTGCTGCCTGATGCCTGTATTCTCCGCCATGGTACCTACCCTGCGAGCAATAGCCCGATGGATGCCCGCAATGATATCTTCCTTGTTGCAGGAACCGGCGATCAGCGAAACCACTTCCGTCTCAGCAAAGACAGTGCACATGCTGCTGACCTCGACGATTGTAGTTGATTTCAACGATAGATCACCCATGTCCGCAAGATCGATTTCCAGCGCACGTGCCATCACTTCTAAAAACCGTCCCGTGCCTGCAGCGCACTTGTCGTTCATGGCAAATTTGGCAACATCGCCCATATCAGTGAGGCTTATTGCCTTGCTGTCCTGTCCGCCGATATCGATAACAGTCCGTACCTCAGGATTCAATGTATATGCGCCGCGTGCGTGGCATGTAATCTCTGTGAGTTGTTCGTTACTGACACTAACGTTCGCGCGACCGTAGCCAGTGCTCAGTACATAGGAAATATCACCTGGCTGTAACCCAGCTTGCTTGAGCGCCTTCTCAAAGGCATCTTGCCCGGCCGCGGCGCTTCTGGCTCCGGTTGGAACAATACTGTAGCTGATGATATGTTTTTTTTCATCAACCAACACAGCTTTTGAAGCTAAAGAACCTATATCAATGCCAATGACGTGCACATAAACCTCATAATGGTAAAGACTTACTTCTGCAGGCTAGATGCGGATCGCCTTTTGCTCGATTCCAAAGTCTCCATAAATGCCTGTATCCTTGTCTCTGTTTGCGCATCAGAGTAGAAAGCCGGATCT
>JAQTLG010000247.1 GCA_028715025.1 Dehalococcoidia bacterium
CCTCCCATGCCATTGCCAGCGTCCACTGCTATTCTGAGAGACCTTGCCGATTTCAAGCATGACCGGATGCGCGCTACATATCGGGTCAGAGGTTGGGCAAATGCCAGTAATTCGCTGACTGGCCGGCCTGATTGTTTCGGCGCCTTTCGTGACATCGTCTCAATCTCAGGTAGTCCATGCTCGCTGCTCAGAGGCAGCGCATCATTTTGGCAGAGCTTCAATCCGTTGTAATTCGCCGGCAAATGGCTTGCGCTTATGACAATCGAACCATCAAAACCACCCTCGGCTCCGTACCAGTACACCATGGGCGTACTGGAAAGACCGACGTGAGTTACTTGATGACCTGAATCACGAAGACCCATGCTCACTGCTTCGGCAAGTGCCGGTGAACTCCAGCGACCATCATGTCCTATAAGGAAGCTTCCCTGTTTCTCCGGGCAAAGAAAGTCTCCGTAGGCACGGGCAATTGTCTTGATTGTTGCACTGTCCAAATCATCACCGACGATACCGCGGATATCGTAGGCGCCGAAAACTCTTGTGTAGCGATCTTCTGTCTTTTTATCTATGCTCATCTGATAATTGCCTCATACTTTTATGCTCTACCCTGCTATCCCCGTTTGAGCGGCCGTCCCTATTCGATGCTTGTCAAGGATACGGTAGATCAACAGTTTTATCCGATCAGTGATAATGAACCATACAATTGCATATCCCCAGATGAAAGCTGCCATAGCCCATCCCAAAGGAGCCATCAGTATGCCGAAAACCGCGATGATGGTGGCTATTATTTGTGCTACAGCCGCCGCCAGCAATAATAGATTGGATGGCCGGGATGACCAGAAAGGCCCCCTGGTGCGCGCCAAGAATATAGTCAACTGACCGGCCACCGACAGCTTTAGATACATAAAAGTCTGTATGGTATCCAAGCTCAGATGAAAGACTTTCTCGCCTATATAGAAAAGTGCGAATGACGCGACTACGCCGATAATACCCAGCGCAGTGGCTAGAATCAATACCTCTTTCATGTTCCATCTCTGAGGCGTCCGGGCGTAAGAGACATTATCATAGGCAATAGCAAGAATCGAGCCGTCGTTCAAGATGGCCAGAAGCACAATCATGATGGCAGTTACAGGATAAAAATTGAAAATGAGTATGGCCAACGTCATAAAGATGAGCACCCTGACCGTTTCGGCAATGCGGTATATGGCATAATTGGTCATGCGCTGGAAAGTTTTCCGGCTTTCCTTTATGGCATCAATAATCACCGAAAGTCCGGGGACCATTAGCACCAGATCAGCAGCCGCACGGGCTGCATCAGTAGCGCCTGAAACTGCTATCCCTGCGTCTGCTTTCTTGAGAGCCGGAGCATCGTTGACGCCGTCTCCGGTCATGCCTACTATGTGGCCGCGCTGCTGCAGCACGTCAACTATATGGTATTTGTGCTCGGGGTAAACCTGGGCAAAACCATTAGCTTTCTCAATAACGTCACCCAGTTGCCCACCTTCGAAATGATGTGTCTTTTCGAAAACGCCGGCATCGATTATATTGTTACCTAGGTCAAGCTGACGACTGACCTCTCGTGCGATAGCGATCTGGTCCCCCGTAACCATTTTCACATTCAAACCCATATCCCTGGCGGCATCAATTGTCTCACGGGAGTCCACACGCAACGGGTCAGACAATGGAATTACGCCCATAAAATGCCACTCGTTCGTTCCTTCGGTAGAAGCCACGGCCAGAGAGCGGAAGCCGCGGCCCGCGAATCCATCTACCGCTTTTTCAACTTCTTCTTTTATACGAGCCGCGTTTGGATCAAGCGCCAATATCACCTGCGGAGCGCCTTTTGTCACCTTGTATTCATGTCCGTCTGCTGTTTTGATACTTGCTTCTGTGCGTTTATGTACAGAGTCGAAGGGTTGGAAATGCACTACTTCATATTTACCGGATTGTATACCTTGGTTAACCTTGCTAAGTATAGCCAGGTCAATAGGGTCCTGGTTCTCAGCACGCGACGCCAGTGCAGCGTTGTTAAAAAGCCTCTCCGGGGTTATTCCGGCGATAGTAAAGGGGTCACCCGGCGTTAATTTACTTTGAGTAAGAGTGCCGGTCTTGTCCGAGCAAAGCACGTCTATACCCGCCATCTCCTCCACTGCCGAAAGACGTGTGACAATAGCCTGCTTCAACGCCAGCACCCTGGCCCCTACCGCCATAGTAACAGATAATACGGCAGGCATGGCAACGGGGACAGCGGCTATAGTCAAAACAAGTGCGAATTGCAGGACCTCAAGTGGCTTGTCTCCTCGAAAAAGAGACACGGCAAAGATTGTCACAGCAAGGATAACCGCTATAGCAATAAGATAGTCTGCTATCTTGATAACAGCGCCCTGCAGATGACTGCGTGTACGGGCGGTTTCAACCAGTTCGGCAGTTTTGCCAAAATAAGAATTTTGACCTGTTGCGTAGACAATGGCATCTATTTCCCCTTGCTTAAGTATCGATCCCGAGAAAACAGTCTCTCCCGGTTTCCGCTCCACAGGCAGCGATTCTCCCGTTAATGCCGCCTGGTCGACCTGCACGAGATCTCCATCGAGCAACTTGGCATCCGCCGGTATTATATCGCCTATGCGCAACCTGATGACGTCTCCAGGCACGAGCTCACGGGATGGTATCTGCGTCCACTTTTTATCACGCTTGACCCTGGCCAGAATGGCCAGCTTCTGCTTCAGCGCCGCTACGACATTGCTCGCCTGGTATTCTTCCCTGAACCCAACTACGGCATTAAGCAAGAGCAGAGCCATTATTATCCCAAAATCCTCCCAGTGCTGAAGGACCGCCGATAGAACGGCAGCAATGATTATCATGCCCGGGATCGGCCCCCACAAATATGAGAGGAATTTAAGCACCGGACTTACATGCTTTTCAGGGAGCTCATTATATCCGTAAGTGGAGATACGATCCCGCACTTGACTGGTGCTCAGACCTTCGATATTTGCCTGTAGTTCCCCGATTAGTTCTTCTACAGTCAGGTCCTTGAGATTCCGCCCGGCACCAGCAGAGGCTGTGCCCTGTGTGCTGGCGGCATCCTTACTACCTTTATTATTATCCATATTTTTATCCCTCCTTCGCTGACAATAGCTCCTGGTTTTTTATCTTATCCTATAGCATCAGGTGCTTTTTTAGCTTCAAGCGGCACGGTCAAAGGCAAGGTCTCATACTCCAGCTCAGCTATCACAGGCTTTGGTATTTCGTATCCAGCTTTGCCTAAACAACCTGGCCTGTGAGAACAGCCAATCTGGCAGTAACATAACCGGCTGCCTGCATCCTGTTGTTCGCTGCTGCCAGGTCGCTCGCCAATTTTTCGTCCTTGATGACGTCTTTTACCCATTTACTAAAGTCGTTCCTATCTGTATTCACATGATAGGAAAAGGTATCATCCGATATGGCCACCAGACCTTTGGCCAGTTCTTTCATGTCCACGAACGTACATCCATCATGACACCAGAAAATAGACCCCTACGGCACTTTAGCCAGGAACTTACCTGTCTGCTCTTTTATTTTGGGTTGCTCCTTTTGTTTTGCTTGGGGTTTCACTTTTTTCAGCATACTCATACCTCCTTATCTTTATGATTAT
>JAQTLG010000248.1 GCA_028715025.1 Dehalococcoidia bacterium
AATGATATTATCGCCGTCATCCAATCCGCTGAGCAGGGACGTGCAGTCCACCCAGAGGCCGTTGCTGAACTTCCATAGCTGAAGTCCGGCGGCCGGCGGATAAGGCAGACGGATGGTAAATATGACCGTAGCCCCGGGTGCCAGGTTATTATCCGTAAAGGAGAATGCGCCGAAGGGCAGGATAGCGCCGGCCGGCAGACCCTCCGGCAGCGCTGCCGGGTCAACAAAGGTGGCGGCATCGAGCGAGCCGGCCTCGGTGCTTATGGTTACAATACCTGCCGGAGTATCAATCTGTCTGGCCTGGGTATTGTCAGCGAAAGTTACCGGTATAGTCCACCACAAGGTATTGGCATTACCCAGCGAATCGGCGCAGTCATAATCGCCGTACATACGTATACGGAAAAGCCCGTTGGGTCTGCCCGCCGGCGCTCCCCAGCTGTTGAGTATAAGCCAGTAGTGATTATCCGGGTTGGGGTCCTCGTCATTGTATCCTACGCACAGCACCGCATGCCAGCCACCTGTCATAGTCCATGGCTTGCCGCACGAATATCCCTGATTCCAGATGACCGTCTCAAGGCTGTCATCCCACCAGTTCTGAAAGGTCAGCCAGTCTGCTGTACTGGCCAATCCGTACGCAAAATATACTGCCTTGTTCTGATTCAGTATACTCTTGATATTCATTATAGCCTGGCGGTCATCACCCAGGTTATGCGTTGAAATCAACTGCGCCGGGCCGATAGAGCTGATGCGGTAGTAGGGGGTTGTTGTTATCGTGCCCGCCGGCACACTCGTGCCTGCCGCACATGTTTGAGGTCCGTCGCGGAAGGACGCCCCGGCGTTGCTCCAGGGTATGGCTTTGCCGAGTATCGTGGAGTAAATAGTAACGAACGAATTAGGATTGCCTCCGCAGCACGCCCAGTTGGGACCAGTGCCATTCTGGTAGGTGGAGTTGAAATACTGGATCGAGAACCGATCCTTTATATCTTTCTGTTCGGCGAGGGCAATCTCCATTACTCCGGTGCCGGTCCAGACCCAGCAGTTGCCGCAATTGGGATTCTGGTTGCGCTCGGCTGGAACGTAGTTTAAATAGGGAAGCAGGCTGAAATTGCCACCCTGTCCGTTGCCCTCCGTGGATAGCATCTGTGCCTGTCCGTCAACGGGAGCCAATGGCGCCATCAGGATCTGCAATGCCTCGGCTTTTTTCTGCTCGGGAGATTGTGGCATCACCGGATATTTGAGAGTCGTACCGTTGTCCGTAAATGCGTAAAAATTCTGCGGCTGAGCGCTTTCCAGGGCAGCAGAAGCCGGCCAGACTGTGGACAGTACCGGCAGTTGCAGCATGATGCAGAGCAACAGCAGTAGGAACATGCGCACGATCATGGCCGGTACAGATTTCATATTTTGCTCCTTGCAAGTATTTAAGGATATTGACGATATTTTGACATGGTTCGGCCGTAAATACAACAGGTTTTTACTGCTGCAAAGGTAGTTTTTCAAACCTGTCTCCGCGAGCATAGTATAATTATCCACATGGATAACAATAGTCTCTCTATGCTGGAATTTTCACGTGTGCTGGAAAGACTGGCTGACTATACCTCGTTTCCCGCCGGCCGTGATCTGGCACTTACACTCCAGCCCACGGCCGATGCCGGGCATATCCAACTCATGCTCAAACAGTCCTCTGAGGCCAGAAGGCTGCTGACGGTCAGGCCGGATTTCCACATCGGAGAGGCCCACGATGTGAGGGAGGATGCAGCCCGCGCCGGCAAAGGCGTTACACTCGATTCTCTGATTTTGATAAGAATACAGAGAACGCTGGCCGCCTGCCGCATCGCCCGCAACGGCATGCAGAAAATGTCGGCTGACCTGCCGGCCCTATGGGGCATGGCGCAGGACATCACACCGCTGCCGCAGCTGGAGGGCGATATAGGCAGATGCCTTTCGCCGGTTGGCGAGGTGCTGGACTCGGCTTCGGCTCATTTAGGGGACGTAAGAAGGCGCCTGCGGGAAACGCGCAAGCAGCTTCAGGAGACACTGGCCTCTATCGTCAAATCGAAAAGGGGCCAGGAGATGCTGCAGGAGCAGCTTGTCACCGAGCGCAATGGTCGCTACGTCCTTCCCGTCAGGGTCGAGGCAAAGCGGGAACTTAAGGGTATAGTGCACGATGTTTCGAATACCGGCGCTACGGTCTTTATCGAGCCGCTCGAAACAATCGAGTCCGGCAACGATCTCCGACAGCTCGAGGTGGAGGAGCGGCAAGAGATCGAGCGTATATTAACGGCCCTCAGTGTTTCTGTAGGGGATGCATGCGGGGATATCGAGCTGAACATCGGTATTCTGGCGCGCCTTGATCTGGCGCTGGCCAAGGCGCTGTATGCGGAAAAGATCAGGGCCATCGAACCGGAGATCGTCAGCAGCACTGAGGAACGGTTCTTAAAGATGGTTAACGCCCGTCATCCACTGCTCAGGGGTGAGGCGGTTCCGCTCAGTGTTGAGCTGGGCCGGGATTTCTCTGTGTTGATCATTAGCGGCCCTAACGCCGGAGGCAAGACGGTTGCGCTCAAAACCATCGGCCTGCTGGTGCTGATGACGCAGGCGGGCCTGCCGGTACCCTGCTCGGATGGAACACGGCTGCCTGTCTATGACGAGGTTTTTGCCGACATCGGCGATGAGCAGAGCATCGAGCGGACACTCTCAACTTTCAGCGCTCATATCAGCAACGTCGCGCGTATCGTCAAGAGATCCACGCCTGCCAGCCTGGTGCTGCTGGACGAACTGGGCATCAGCACCGACCCGGGTGAGGGCGCTGCCCTGGCCCAGGCCACGCTCGTGCATTTTGTCAACAAGGGCACGGCTGTAGTGGTGACTACGCATTACTCGGAGCTCAAAGCTTTCGCCCATCTCAACAAGGGACTGCGCAACGCTTCCCTCGATTTCGATCCGGTCACCCTGATGCCGACGTATCGTCTGAGTGTGGGCATACCGGGTGGCAGCAATGCCCTTAATATTGCCGCCCGCTTTGGCCTTCCGGATGAGATAGTTGATCAGGCCCGTAGCATCATGTCGAAGGGCTCGCAGGAGGTTGAGGCTATGATGGTAGACCTGGCGGCTGAGCGCAAGAGGCTGGCAGAGGCCCAGCAGTCCATCGACCGGGAAAAAGCCCGCGCTGACGGGCTTGCCGCCGATCTTGAGGCCGAGATATCACGTATCCGGAGCAAAGAGCGGGAGATGGTGCGCGAGATACAGGACAACCTTAATACCGAGATCGCCGGCCTGTACCGGGAGATACGCGAGGCCGAGAACGAATTGAAGAAACAGAGGAAAAGAGAGAGCGTGGAGCGCGCGCGCAAGTCCCTGGAAAATATTACAAAGCAGGCAGAGCAGCGTTCAGCGCAGTTGGACCAGAGGCTGGTTGCCGTCAGCGAAGGCGAATCAGGTGTTGAGAAGATCATAGTAGGTGACAGCATCCGACTGAAAGACATGAATACCTTGGCTACCGTGGTATCGGTGGATGAGGGCCAGGGCAGGTTGGAGGCGCTGGTCGGTGATATAAAACTGACTCTGCGTCTGGATGGCGTGGAAAAGACCGATACGCCCGTTTCGGGTGACCTCGTAGAGAGGGCTGAG
>JAQTLG010000249.1 GCA_028715025.1 Dehalococcoidia bacterium
TATTCACAATGAATAATGTCAGATCTCCTTGCTAATAAAACCCGGCCCCAGTTAAAACCAGCCATGAATACAAGTGTTAAATAAGACAATAATCTTGAAATAGGGCATATAAATAACCGTTCATGTGAATGATTGAACATTCATATTTTTATACTATATCCCAAGTAAAATCTGTTTGTCAACATTGCCATTCCAGGCAACATTATTTAATGAAAAGGTGTTGACAAAATACAGCTCAGCCTTTATCATAATGATGAACGTTCGATCATTCACATGAACGGTTACTTACTTTCCTATTTATTGATATGAAGGCGTCTCAGCTTGAATATCGGTGAAATTCATGAAAGCGAGGTGTCATCGGTGAAATATAATACGATTCTATACGAAAAGGAAGATGGCGCAGCCATAATCACCCTCAATCGTCCCGACCGTCTCAACGCCATCAATGCAGAAATGGATTCTGAATTGACCCGCGTGGTTAATGAGATTGCTGAGGACAATACGGTCAGGGTTATAGTCATCACCGGCAACGGCAAAGCTTTCTCGGCGGGTGCGGATATAAAGGAAATAGTCACGTCACCTGAGACTTCATTTGGAGCCGGATTGAGCAGAGGTGAACCCCTTCAACTCTTCATTAAAATCGATAACCTGTCTAAGCCGGTTATCGCTGCCATCAACGGCCTGGCGATCGGTGGCGGCTGTGAGCTGGCCATGGTCTGTGACCTTCGTATAGCTTCTTCATCCGCCAGCTTCGGATTCGGAGAGATAATGATCGGAATGATTCCCTCTGCCGGCGGGACTGTTAGATTACCCAGGCTCGTCAACATTGCCAAAGCCAGGGAGATGCTCTTCTTCGGTGAACCTATCGACGCTAATGAAGCATGCAGAATCGGCCTGGTCAATAAAGTGGTGGCCCCCGGCACAGTTCTTCAGGAGGCGAAAAAATGGGCAAACAAGTTATGCCTGAGGGCGCCTCTGGGGCTCAAGGCCATCAAATCGTGTTTTAAAAACTGCGCACAGCTGCCGCTGGCCGCTGCAGTTGAATATGAAGCTAAAGAGGCGGCTATCCTGGTCAACAGCAAGGATCGCCAGGAAGGCATGAAGGCCTTTGTAGAGAAGAGGCTGCCTTCGTTCGAAGGTAAATAATAAGAAGGAAAAGGATAGTCTGAGATGGCTGAGAAAATATCGGTAAGACAGGGGCTATTCATCGAAGATGCGGAGGGCGGGGTATTGCTGGCTAATAAATGTAAACGCTGCGGGCAGGTTTTCTTTCCCAAGGCGATATTCTGTTTATCGTGTTCCAGTGATGACCTGGATGAAGTAAAACTGAGCCGTACGGGAAAGCTGTACTCTTTCACCACTTCAAATCTACCATCCATGCATTTTCAGGCCCCCTATGCCATAGGCTTTATCAATATGCCTGAGGGCATCAGGGTTTTTTCGCCGCTGGTCATTGCGGAAGACAAACCATTCCAGGTGAACATGGAAATGAAACTTATCATCGATAAATTGTGGGAGCAAAATGGCAAGGACGTATACGGCTATAAGTTTAAACCCGTATAACCCTTTATATACTCGCTGTACACCCGGAGGAAGAAAATGAGAGAAGTAGCCGTGATCGGCATCGGTCAGAGCATTTTCGGAAAGTTATCGCACATGTCAGCAATCGATGTCGGCAGGGACGCCGTTGTAGCAGCCCTGAAAGATGCAGGCGTCAATCCAAAAGATATACAGGTGGCCTTTGCTTCACGCATGTACGATTGCTGGGTGACCGCCCAAAGTATTTTAAAAGAGGTCGGCATTACGGGCATAGAAATGGTCAATGTTGAAAACGCCTGCGCCGGCGGCGCAACCGCCTTTCGCGGAGTATGGAAAGATATAGCCGACGGACGCTATGACATGGGCATTGCCGTAGGTGTTGAGATGATAACCAACAGCCCCCTGGCAGGTAAATTGATATCCCCTACCAAGGACGACCTGGATGGGGAGCTGGGATTAACCATGCCGGGTATTTTCGCTCTGCTTGCACGCAGGCAAATGGAGATGTACGGGAGTACCATCGAAGACTTCGCCTTAATCTCGGTTAAAAACCATCATCATGGCTGTATGAATCCCTTTGCCCAATATAAAAAGGAATTTACCGTTGAAGATGTAGTGAATTCCCATATGATATGTGATCCGATTACCCTGCTTCAATGCTGTCCCATGACAGACGGAGCAGCCGCAGCAGTGCTTTGCTCACTGGAAAAAGCCCGCCAATATACGTCAAGACCGATAAAGGTTATCGGCTCCGCCCTGTTGTCAGGAGAGTATATGTATCGTATGAGCGATATAACGCTATCCCCGCTGGGCAGTAAAACGGCAAACATTGCATACAAGATGGCCGGCGTGGGCCCTGAGGACATCGATCTGGTCGAATTGCACGACGCGTTTGCCAATGAGGAGATCCTCCGCTATGAAGAGCTTGGACTTTGCAAGCAGGGCGATGGCGTCAGGCTTGTACGCGATAAGGAGACCTGGGCGGGAGGACGGATACCGGTCAATCCAAGTGGCGGACTGCTTTCACTGGGTCATCCCTTAAGCGCTTCCGGCGTACGCAATATAGCAGAGATCGTGCTTCATTTACGGGGACAGGCGGGCGAAAGGCAAACACCCAACGCTAAGATCGGGCTGGCCCACATGCTGGGCGGCACCCTTTCAGGCGTCGAAGCGGGCGCCTGCAGCGTCCATATTCTGGCACGCTGAACTTCGATGCAATCTGTATAATTTGATTTATGAAGAGGAAAGCATAATGCAAGATATCCTGGACAAGTTCAACCTGGTAACACGCGACGCATATGCATGGTTACCCGGTTATAAAGAAGAGAAGGGTCTTAAAATATTCGGCTGCTTGCCCATGTATGTTCCTGAGGAAATCATACACGCAGCCGGAGCATTGCCCGTTATATTGCAGGAAGGTAATGAACCGATAACGACGGGGCATAGTAAAATACAGAGTTTTTTCTGCGGGATAGCTCGAAGTATCGTGGACCTGTCATTAAAAGGCAAAATGGACTTCGTAGATGCCCTGGTATCACCGGAAATCGATCTGCCCATAAATGGTATAGCCAACGTACTCCGGATAAATATGAGTATACCCAGCCTGACTATCTATCAGCCGACGACCTGTTCCAAGGAAGCATCTCAGGTTTTTCTGTCAAAGGAGATCAAGCGGTTTAAATCCAGCGTTGAAGAATGCACCGGACAGGAGATTACGGAAGCCCGTCTTAAAGAAAGTATCAAAATATATAACAGAAACCGCGCATTGCTAAGGGAACTGTACGACTTGAGAAGAGTAAAAGCCGGATTATTGAGTTCCATTCAAATATCGTCAGTAGTTATGGCCGGCATGCTGATGTTAAAGGAAGAACATAATCAGCTGCTGGAAACATTAATAGTCAAGTTGAAAACACGGGAGGCAACATCAAAGAGCAAGTTCAGAATCGTTCTCTCCGGCTCTCTGTGTCAGGCTCCGGTGGCTGATCTCTTACACCTGATTGAAGAAGCAGGCGCCATCATTGTCGACGATGATATCTATACCGGCACACGATATTTTGCCGGCGACGTGGGAA
>JAQTLG010000250.1 GCA_028715025.1 Dehalococcoidia bacterium
CAATGCGGATATGCGCCATGGCAAGCCGGCTGTTTACCGCACCTGGGGACAGAACTCCGCCCTGTTGCTGGGGGATTATTTATTCTCCAAGGCGGGCAGCCTGGCCTCCACCACGGAAAACCTCAGAGTAATCAGGCGTTTCAGCGAGACACTTATGACTATCTCGGGCGGTGAACTCAGGGAGGGCAGCCATACCTTCGACCTGGCCGTTGCCAGGGACAACTACTATAAATGGATCAGCGATAAGACAGCCTGCCTGTTTGTTATGGCTTCAGAGTGCGGATCGGTACTCAGCGGTTGTCCCGAGGAACAGGTGCAGGCCCTCAAGGAATATGCGCTCAATTTCGGGCTGGCCTTTCAGGTTGTCGATGACATACTTGATTTCGTGGGCGATCCTTCGGCACTGGGGAAACCTGTTGGTTCGGACCTGAGCGAAGGCGCCGCCACCCTGCCGTCCATTTTGTATGCGGAGAAGCATCCAAATGATAGCCTGATCCAGACCATTATCAGGGACCATCGCAAAGACCTTGTGCCGGGCGCAGTGAAAAAGGTGTGTGAATCCGGGATCATAGATGAATGCAGGTCCATCGCCCAGGGATTTTCGCAAAAGGCCAGCCTTTCGCTGGATCAATTGCCGGATTGTGATGCGCGGCGGTCGCTCAAGGCTCTTGTAGCCTTCGTTGTCGAGAGGAACAAGTAGACGGTGTCAGGAGGCCGGCGAAGGCTCGAGGTCTGGCGCCGGGATGGGGTCCTTAAGCAGCTTTTCGAAGGTAAGATCGTCTATAGTCTCTTTTTCAATGAGGTAATCGGCTATGTATTTTAGCCTGGGCTTATTGTCCGTTATGATCTCCAGCGCTTTAGTGTAAGCTTCCTTGACCAGGGACTCCACCTCCTCGTCTATCTCCTGTGCCACCTTGTCGCTGTAATTCTGCTGCTCGTGTATCTCCTTGCCCAGGAAGATCATCTCCTCTCTCTTGCCGAAAGTGCGCGGCCCCAATTTCTGGCTCATGCCGAATTCCGTAATCATGCGGCGGGCAATCAGAGTGACCTTCTCGAGGTCGTTCTGTGCACCGGTGGTCAGTTCGCCCAATGAGACCTGTTCAGCCGCCCTGCCGGCCAGGCTGATGATCATCATGTCCTTGAAGCGCTCGTAGGTTTCAAGATGGCGCTCCTCACTTGGCAGGAACCTGGTCCAACCGCCCATCATGCCCCTTGCCACGATGGATATTTTGTGCACGGGATCAGCGTTGGGCAGCATTTTGGCCGCCAGCGCATGGCCGGTCTCATGATAGGCAATTAGTTCCCTCTCACTCTTGGTTATAACGCGTCCCTTTTTCTCCGGCCCGGCGATGACGCGATCGATAGAATCCTCCAGCTCTTTTTGCCCGATATCCTTACGGTTTCGCCTGGCTGCCAGGATGGCACCCTCGTTGATCAGGTTGGCCAGGTCGGCGCCGCTGAACCCAGGGGTTTGCCGGGCGATCACATCGAGGTTGGCTTCCTTGGCCAGCGGCTTGCCCTTGGCGTGGACTGCCAGAATGGCGCTGCGGCCGTTTATATCCGGCTGATCGATAACGATATGGCGGTCGAACCTGCCCGGCCTCAGCAGGGCGGGGTCGAGTATATCCGGCCGGTTGGTGGCTGCCAGCACGATAACGCCGGTGTTGCTGTCGAAACCGTCCATCTCTACCAGTATCTGGTTCAGCGTTTGCTCGCGCTCATCGTGGCCGCCGCCCAGGCCTGCTCCCCTGTGCCGGCCCCCGGCATCGATCTCATCTACAAAGACGATACATGGCGAATTGCGTTTGGCCTGGTCGACAAGGTCGCGTACACGCGAGGCACCCACGCCCACAAACATCTCGACGAATTCACTGCCGCTGATGGAGAAGAATGGAACCCCTGCCTCTCCCGCAGTGGCTTTGGCGACCAGCGTTTTTCCGCAGCCCGGAGGGCCGACCAGCAGCAGGCCTCGCGGGATACGGGCTCCCAGGGCCAGGAATTTTTGTGGCGATTTGAGGAACTCCACGACTTCCTGAAGTTCACCCTTGGATTCATCTATGCCGGCCACGTCGGCGAATGTGACGGTCGGCTTATCGCCCGACGCCAGACGGGCCCGGCTCTTGCCGAAATTGAAGGCCTGGGTATTGGCGCCGCGAGCTGAACGGAAGAGGAAGAACAGTAAAGCGCCGAAAAGAACCAGCGGTAAGAAGCTCAGCATGATGCTGCCCCAGTCAAAGCCGCCGGTCTTCACATCGAACTTGATCCCGTCGTCCCCCAGCTTGACACCTGCATCCTTGAGGCTGTCCATCAATTCCTTGGTGCTGCCCACATAGGCAGCTTTGACCACGGGCTTGTCATCCCTGAGCCCTATTATAGCGTTGCCGTCCTGCTGGATAGTATTGACCAGGCCGCTCTTGGCATTGTCGACAAATGTATAGAAATCGACTTCCTTCGGTCCTTTGTTAATAGGGAAGAAGCTGAATGCCAGTGCGAGCAGCGCCACCAGGATAAGTAGGTAGAGAAGGCTACCTTGCCACCATCTTGCTTTCATATATTACCTTATTTTAGACAGTATGCTAATTATATCAAATGGTACGGGGATGACAAAGGAAAAATCGTATAAGAACGGTAAAGGGGTCATCCTTTATCAATACTTTTGTCGCTACAGCAGAGCACCCGGCCGTAAATAATACTGCGCGGGCGCCTGCTGCATCGTGTGATCAAAATTAAGGCCAGGGCAGGGCCTTGGGGCTGAGGTGTAACTCCTTCATGCCGGCTTCTTTAAGCATGGTCAGAGTTGCCTTGAGCTGTCTCTGCTGTTCCGCGCTCAATTTGTACAGAACACGCTTGGTGCCATCTTTTTTCATGGCCTGTTTCAGGGCATTTTCTCCCTTTGCTGTCAGGGTGATGCGGATCAAGTTTTTGCGCTCCATGTTCTTGGTCCGTTTGATCAGGCCCTGCTTTTCCATGCGCATAAGGATACCGGATATGGAATGCGGCTCGCGCAGCAGCATACGGGAAATCCTGGCAGGGGTGACATCTTTGCCCATGGCGTCTACGAGGAAAAGAATGGCGGCCGAGGTTGCCGACAGGTTCTGGGGGAGTAGTTCCCTCTCCCGCACCTTCACGAATATATCGGCTACCTGCATAATCTGCGTGACAAGAGTATAATCCTTGTCCGCTTTAATCTGCTGAACCATTATTAAATCAACCTCCGTTGATGTATTCTTTATATATTTATGGTTATCGAGAGCCAACATATTTTGCGCTTGCATTGATATTGGCACAGCATCTGATTGATCAAGGCCATAAGCCTGAATTAATTATGACAATTATTGTGAAAAAGTCAAACCCGACCTTCTTGCATTCCTAAACGCATGGGGTCATCACTACGACGTTATGGCCCCGATATGAGTTGCCCTGCTGCCACGGGCACCTTCCCTGTGCTATAATCTGATATAGAGTATAGGAATGGTACTATAGTACTATAGAGGAGACAAATCTGGAGCCACTGAAAATAGCCCGAAGGGCAGTCGAGTTGGCCTCGGATAAGCAGGCCGAGGATGTAGTGTTGCTGGATATGAGGCAGGCCTGCTCCTTT
>JAQTLG010000251.1 GCA_028715025.1 Dehalococcoidia bacterium
ACCGCAAACCAGCTCATTTTCCTTTAGCAGCCCGGTGACTTGGCAATAGTTGACAGCGATCCCCCCTTCCTCTTCGGCCTGCTGCAGTATCCGATATACCAGTCTGGCATCATCCGTCAGGGATTCATAGAAAAGAAGGCCGCATTCCAGGTCCTGTTCCCTGGCGCCCGGGAAACGCCTGGCCATTTCGCTGACCGAATAGGTGTGCTTCCTGAATTTCCAGCTCATGATGTCATAAGCCAGCAGGGCGGCCCGCACGATGAGCCGATCGATCCATTTCCCCTTGTATATGGCCATCATCATGCCGAAGGGATTGACCAGGCCGGGAAGCTCCTTCACAAGCGATTCCCGCTCGCTCACAGATCGGCAGGTAAGCTTAACATCTCCCTGCTTAAGGTAACGCAGGCCGCCATGCACAAGCTGTCCCGAGCGGCTGGATGATCCCCAGGCAAAATCACGTTGTTCAACCAGCAGGGTCTTTACATTGCGGCGGACGGCCTCCCTCATGATACCAGCCCCGGTAATACCGCCACCCACAATTACCAGGTCCCAGTTTTCTGCCTTTATCTTCCGAAAAATTTCTTCCCTATTCTGTTGCATTGTGAGTCAGTCCTGTTAATGGGCTTTGTTTTCCAACTCTTTTAGTTTAGCCTGAATCAATCCGGTTAAGAACTCCCGCTCCACCTCGATATTCCAGGTGGCCAGACGAAAGATGCCCGCCACCAGCATCCAGTCCTGGAGGTTTTCCTCGGTGATCCCCATATGGGATGTTACGTGAGCACGGTAGCGTTTTTCAAATGCTTTGCGAAATATAGGGATAATTATTCTCAGCAGGAGACTGGTTCCGGGTGAGGTTTCCGCCATGGCAAGTATCAGGCAGGTCAGGGCAATATCGGCAGCAGGCGCGCCCCTGACAGCTTCGGACCAGTCAATAACCTGGTAGCCATCTTTATTGAGCATGATATTACCGGGCTGAAAATCCATGTGGCAGATTGTGTTGGCGGAAGGCAGCCGGTCCAGGTAGCATTGGAGCACTTCAAATTGCCCGGGCTGAATGACCCCTTCAGTAAGCAGTCGGCTCAGACGCAGTGCTTCTGCCTTGAGGTCCGGCAGCTCAGGCGCCTCCCGTTTCAAAATATCCTGGTGCACCGTGGACATAAATTGCGCCCCCGAATTCAGGTTCAGGGGGTTTCCCAATTTTGCCTTCATCAGGTCACTCTCACCAGCCCACTCAAAAAGTATCCCCCGCCGCCCGTCAACTTCAACTATTTCCAGCGCCCGGGGCGACGGTACTCCCGCTTTGGAAATAATCTGGCAGCGACGGAATTCATCATCCACCTTCTGGTCCGGCACGGTTTTGTGCAACAGCTTGAGTACCCGCCCGTCCTTCAAAAGGTATACAAGGGAAAGGCGGCCTTCAGCCAGTGGTGTCATGTCCTGCGGGTTCATATGTCCCTCCTCAATTGAGTTGAAATACTACTGCGTTAGCCGATACAGTGATAAGAGTCTTCTAAAGAATTCACAGAGATTGTTTCAATTTTCCTGTTCTGCTGTCAAGAGCGAGATGTTGATACCGGCGCAACTGATTACTTAGAGGCCGAGAATTCCAACTCGAAAAACGGGTTTGACAACATAGCATGACGAGAGTAGTGTGGTGCATAAGGTCCTGACGCTCGGAAATGTCTATTATTGAAATCGATCCAAAAACTTGTACCAAATGCGGCATCTGCGCGGCCGAATGTCCCCGCCGCATCATTACCATGCCGGAGGGGAGCTTGCCGCAAGCAGCAGCGTCAGAAGAAGCCTCTTGTAATGCATGCGGTCATTGCGTTGCCGTGTGTCCCAAAGGAAGCCTGAGTCACCGGGACTCACCGCTGGAAACATCTCCGAAGATAGATAAAGGCCTTAAGGTCACTCCTGAACAGGTCGAGCAGCTTTTGAAGGGCCGCCGCTCGGCAAGGGTCTTCAGGGACAGGCCGGTATCACGCGAAATAATCACCCGGCTTATAGAGGCTGCCCGCTACGCGCCGACGGGGCATAATCTTCAAGAGGTGGAGTGGCTGGTAATAGATAACAAGAAAGAGCTTGACCGTATTGAAGAGCTTGGCATCGAGTGGCTACAGTGGGTCATTAAGAATCTACCGCAGGTGGCAACGGCTTCTAATATGGAAGAAAAGCTGGAGAGACAAAAACTGAAGCACGATGCGTTTTTACGTGGCGCCCCGGTATTGATTGTTGCGCATGCTAACAAAAATAGTCTGGCCTCACTGGCAGGCATCGACAGCGCAAATGCCCTGAGTTACCTGGAACTGGCGGCCAACAGCCTGGGGCTGGGCACCTGCTGGGCAGGATACGTATACATTATGGCCAACACCTTTCCTCCCGTTCAGAAAGCCCTGGCGCTGCCCGAAGATCACGCGGCTTACGGCTGTATGATGCTGGGATATAACAGATTCAGGTATTACAGAATACCCTGCCGTAAGGTGCCCAGAATCACCTGGCGGTAACGGAAAGTACAAGTCATTGCAGCAGGACAAGTCGGAAAATCAGAAAACAAGCTCTGTAAATAGACCAAAGGAGGTTGGAAGTGCCGGATTATCCGTGGTACAAGAGCTATGACAGGGAAGTTCCCCATTCCCTCGAGCCCTATCCAGAAATGACCCACCTGGACATAATCTCCGAGACAACTAGAGATATACCTGAACATACCTTTATGGTCTTCAAAGACAGGTATTTTACCTACCGGGAAACATCCGCGCTCATAACCACAATGGCCTCAGCTCTAACAGCCAACGGAGTGAAAAAAGGCAACAGAGTGGCAAGCATGCTACTTAATATGCCGCAACAGATCATAGCGGCCTTTGGCACAATGAAGGCCGGCGGCATTTACGTCCCGCTAAATCCTCTCTATAACGAAGAGGAGCTGGTACATGCGCTGACCACTGTCGGCGCTGAGGTGATAATCGTCTGGGACCTGCTCTATGAAAACATCAAGAAGGTTCAGCCTCGCACCAGCCTGAGGCTGGTTATCGCTACAGGTCTGGAAGACTACATGCCACCGGGATCTAAAAAGGTGCATAGCCTGGCTTTGCGGGATGGCGATGTTTGGATGGATGAACTCATGGCAAAATATACGGGGATCCAGTTTTCAGGTATAAAACTTGGAGCAGGCGATACGGCGGTGGTGCTTTTTAGCGGTGGAACAACAGGCGCACCCAAAGGCGCCATGCTGTCTTACAGGAATATGATGGCGGTGGGGATGCAGAGCATCGCCTGGAACAGAGCAGGTATGATGAACCCGGACGACGTCACCCTGGCGGCTATGCCCATGTTTCATTCCTACGGTTTCATCGGCATTATCGGATGCGCCCTCTGCCTGCGCAGCCCCTTGGCTATCGTACCCAATCCGCGGGACATAGATGATTTAGTTGACACCATAAAAAAGATGCAACCTGCCACTATGCCCGCTGTTCCCCCGATCTTGATTGCGTTGATGGAGCACCCCGAAGTCAAGGCGGGCAATGTTGATTTCAGCAGACTTAAGTTCTGCCTTTCTGGCGCTATGCCCATCATGCAG
>JAQTLG010000252.1 GCA_028715025.1 Dehalococcoidia bacterium
AGGTGGTCAAAAGCTGGATGGATAGGATGAATCTGGCTCTCAACCTCGGTTACCGCAGCCTCAGGGTGACCGGCGACCTGAGCTGGATGGACGCCACCGACTGGCCTACGCTGATGGGTTACGAGAGCGATATCAACAAGATAATCGGCGGATTAAATTTCCTGGCGGTCTGCAGCTATCCCCTGCCCGGATTGAACGCTTCGCAGATGATGGACGTGATCAACTGCCACCAGGCGGCTGTGGGGAAAAATGATGACCGCTGGCATACTTTCAAGGCCCTTGCGGCCGACGCGGCGGCAGTGGACGCAAGCATTCATGCCGCCATAGCCGGGAAACAGGCGCGCAACGATATAAAAGGAGAATATCCTGTACTGATCCCCGAAAACTGCGATGGGTGCGGACTCTGCATTGATGTCTGCGCCAGCGGCTCGCTGTATCTTAGCAACGGACACATCGCGCTTGAGCCGGTGGGCGAATGCGACTGGTGCGCTATTTGCGAAGCGGTCTGCCTCTCCAATGCCATATTCTGCCCCTTCGAGATCACGGCAATCGAGCCGTAACAGGCTACTGGCCGTATTGATAATAGCCGCTGCAGCTGCCGCCGCTGCATCGTCCCCAGTTGGGATACATCATCTTCAGGTATGAGCTGGGCTGAGGCGTGTAGGTACCCGTGGCCGTAGCATTGATCGGTGTATATTGAGGAGTGTCCGGCACCAGGTATGCACTCGATGCCCCAGCGTTATCCGTATCGGTAGCGATATCGGCATCGGGGGTGGCGGGGTCGGTTTGAGTCATCGCGGGCGGCTCTGCAACAGGATACTGGGTGGTGGGTTGGGCTGCCACTTTTATCTCATCCGCGGGTAGATTATTCGATGTCGCAACATCGGGCGTATGTGTAACCGCGTCGGCCGGATTCGAGTGGTTGGTGATAAGGTTGAAGGCGACTATTGAGAGCACTGCAACGCTCAGCAACAGGATGACCACGGCGGTCGATGTGGACTTTTTCTGGCTGAAAGCATACTCAGGGCCGTAAGATTCCCTGGGCCAGTTGAGCTTTTTACCGCAGCACGGGCAACTGGCAAACGAGTTATCCACCCATGCCTGGCAATACGGGCAGTTGTAGTACTGCACCGCGTAGCAATTGCCGCAAGACCTGACCCCTGTGACATTCAGCGTGCCGCAGTTGTAACAGGCGTTCAGATTGTTCCTGTTTACCTTCATTACATATCCATTATAGCAACGTAATTCAAATATAATCAAAAGGCAAATAAGGGAAGAGCAGAGAAGAAGTGATCGTAATTGAACGCGGGACGCCGCTTACAGGCCGATGCCCACGGCCACTTTTTCCAGGTAGTAGCCGGCATCGTGTGGGAAGAACTTGGATGCGAGCACGCGCCTGTAGTAAAGGCCCGCATCGTGGTCGAGCGAAAATCCTATCGCTCCGTGCACCCTGATGCCGTCCAGGGCCGTCTGCTGATAAACCTCGCTGGCTTTGACCTTGGCCATGGCGATCTGAGCGGAGCAGTCCGCCCCGGTGCTCATCATCCATCCGGCCTGGTATACGAGATGCTGCAGCCCCTCCACCTGTATCAGCATATCCACCAGCCTGTGTTGTATCACCTGGAAGGTGCCAATGGGCTTGCCGAACTGCTTCCTCTCCCCGGCGTAAGCGATGCTCATCTCAAGCACCGCCTGGCAGGCTCCGCATACATCAGCGCATTTCAGTAGTGCCGCTTTATCCAGTATCCGTCCCAGCATGTTTTCCGCCGTGCCCGCCGCTCCCAGCACGTCGACGCTGTCCAGCTTTACGTTGTTGAACCTGACCTGATAAAGCGTCTCGCCCGTTATGGTAGGTATAGTCTCAACCTCGATGCCGGGCTTCTTCATATCCACGATAAACAGCGTCAGCCCTTTTTCCAGTACCGTGTTTTTGCTGATACGCGCAGCGACCAGCATATAGTCGGAAACGCCGGCGCAGGGCACCAGCGTTTTTTCACCGTTAAGCAGGTATGCCCCGTCCTGCAGCCGGGCAGATGCCCGGATCTGCGAGTAATCGCAATCCGCCGGGTCCTCGTCCACAGCCAGTGTCCAGACCGTCTCACCGCCGGAAATCCCGGGCAGATACCTGGCCTGCTGTTCCCGGCTCCCGTAGTCCATAATGGGCAGTGCGGCCAGTGCCACGGTGGAGTAGAACGGCCCGGGCAGAATGTTGCGTCCCATCTCCTCCATAAGGACAACCAGGTCAATGAAATCGGCGCCGCTGCCGTCATACTCGGTGGGCAGAAGCAGCCCCTGCCAGCCAAGCTCCGCCATGCGTTTCCATGTGCCGGGATCATAGCCCCGTGCGTCCTGCTCAAGCTCGCGCGTCCTCGATTTGGGACACTCGCCAGCCAGGAACTCCCTGGCCATGGTCCTCAGCATATCCTGCTGCTCGCTGTATTTGAAGTTCAAATCCGATATCCCTCGCGTTAGTACGATTTGGGCAGGCCCAATTTAAACTTGCCGATGATGTTCTTTTCGATCTCATCCGTGCCGGCTGCTATGGCTGTGCCGGGCGACATCAGGTATTGCCTCTGTATCAGCCCGTTCATCCTGGACAATTTGGAATGTCGCTCCACCTGGGAGCATGAACCCAGTATGTCGGTGCCCGCCAGCGCAAGTTCCTCCAGCAGGTGGTCGGCCACCGATTTGTTCCGGGAGGCCTCGTATGTCGGGAGCGCGCCCTCGCTCAGCTTGCAGGCGATCTCATAGGCGAACATCTTGAGGGTTTCCAGCTCGACGGCCAGGTTGGCCAGCCTGTGCCTGACGACGGGGTCGGCGGCTATGAGCCGGCCGTTGCGCCTGGTCGCCGCGGCGAATCCGGCCAGACCGTCCAGTATGCGTCTGGCGGCGCCGTAGGACTGGCCGCAGAAGCTGTGACGTTCGTAGGCCAGCGATTTCATCAACTGGTACCAGCCGCGGTTCTCCTCGCCCACCAGGTTCACCATCGGGACGTGAACGTTGTCGAAGAAGACCTCGTTGAAGATGTGCTCGCCGCTGTAATTCAGCAGCGGATTAACACTGATGCCCCGGCTTTTCATATCCACGATCAACAGGCTGATGCCGTCCTGCGGCTTTCCCCCGTTCAAGGTGGTTTTGACCGCCAGCCAGCACCACCTAGCGCGGTGGGCGCAGCTGGTCCACACCTTCTGCCCGTTGACTATATACTCGTCGCCCTGCCGCACGGCCGATGTGCGGATGCTGGCGAAATCCGATCCTGAATTGGGCTCGCTGTAGCCCGTGCACCAAACGCCGTCCGGGCTGCCGGAGGATATCAGGGGAAGATATTTACGGCGCTGCTCCTCATTGCCGTACATCATCAGTGAGGGACCCACCCATCCCGTTCCGCTCACCCCCATGGAAAGTCCGGGAATGCCACGGTAGGCGGCCTCCATGGCGAAGACCATCTGCTCAAGGTGAGAGGCATTCCGTCCGCCGTACCTTTCTGGCCAGCCCATGGTCAGCCAGCCCCGCTCAGCCAGCTTTCTGGAGATGGACAGGCTGAAAGCCCAGTCCTCGTCGCGGCTTTCCTC
>JAQTLG010000253.1 GCA_028715025.1 Dehalococcoidia bacterium
CGCCAGTTCACCGGGACCATGATAATGCCCGATTTGGCACAGGCCATGATAAGCTCAACGAACTGATAGCAGTTCATCAGCAATATTGCCAGCCGGTCGCCTTTCTTCAATCCGCCGGCCAGCAGATTGTTGGCGATGCGATTGACCCTGCAGTTGAATTCCACGTACGTAAATGAGGCATCATCGCCGACAATGGCATTGCGCTTGGGGTATCTGTTGACGCTGTTTAATAAAAGATCACCTACAACCAGATTCATACTTTCTCAACCTCCTGAATTATTTGAATTAAATGACCGGAATCTGAATAAGAATTCGCAGCGCCGGCGTTATTGCCGCTTTTGGCTGTCAGTCGATTCATCAAAAGTGGAGATTGTTTTTATGGCGCTCTCCGTCCACTCCAGCAAAGCTTCATACTGCGCAAGTGTCCTGTCAACCACCAGGGTCCAGTAAAGCTTATCCAGCGGCGCTGCCGATCCCCACAGGTCAGATTCAATGGCAGGCTTGGCCATTGACTTATATTTCTCAACCGCGTTTTTCAATTTTTTATTATATTTCTTAATATTGTTAACCATGTCTTTTTTTGATGCGCGGCTTCCATACCATAGCTTCACTAAAAGCGTTTCACGCGGGACAACAAATTCGGTAGGTTCATTGAGCCATCTCGTCAGTTCCGCCCTGCCCTTGTCGGTGATGGAGAACACGTTTTTATACGGGAGTTTTGCCTGATCCACTCTCTCACATTCGATCAATCCATCTTCATTCAAAACGTTCAATTTACGGTAAATCTGGCTGAGCGAGGGCCTCAGCGGCTCGAAAAACATCTTGGAGAGATCGTAACCTGTTTTCGGCCCGTAGCTTAAAAATCCCAGCAGACCATACCTTAAAGACATGTCAGTAACCCTCGTTATAATTCATCACGGCCATATGCTTTCCTAAGAATATATATGCCATGGTCAATATTAACCGGGGCATAGAATAACATACGACAAAAAGGTTGTCAATTTCGTATGCTGGAGATACGTGAAGATCGAGAACGGTGTGATTGCGCGCGGTGTATCGGAAATTTACCGGCCGGGATGATCTCTTGCTATCAGCGCAGCGCCCAGGGCGGCGATGATGCGGGGATTTTCCGGCACAAGCACCTTCAGTTTCAGTTTTTCCTCGATGCTCTGCACCAGGCCGATATCGAGCGCGCCACCGCCTATGACGGCCACCTCCGGCCGGATGTTGACGCCGCGTGTCAGGGCGCTGACCTTATCGGCGATAGATCGGTGGATGCCGGCCACGATGTCCTCCGGTTTATCGCCCTGCGCGATTCGCGTGATGACCTCGGTCTCCAGGAACACCGTGCAGGATGTGGAGAAGCTGGACGGCTGCGTGGATTTTAAAGAAAGCGGACCCAGTTCCTCAATCTTCAACTGCAGTATACGCGCCACCAGTTGCAGCAGGCGGGCGCTGCCTGTGGCACAGATCTCGGAGATATTGAAGTTGATGACCTGGCCGTTCTCATCGATATCTATGAGCTGGCTGCCCTGTCCGCCGATGTCCACTATCGTGCGTGCGGAAGGGAAGACAAGGTTGACGCCGCGGGCGTTACATACAATTACTCCATGATAGCTGTCTGCCGCAGCGTTGCGTCCGCCGGTGCCCGTGGAGACGCTGGCTTTGATATGCTCCGGCTTTAGTACCGCCCTGTTCAGAGCATCTTCTTTGAGCGCGGCTGCCGTGGTAGCATAGTTATTGCCCGAAGGTATTACAGATGATGCGATAATTTCTCGGCTGTCATCTATGATGACGGCCTTGCCGCCGACAGATCCGATATCGACGCCCAGGTAATACGTGCTCATCTGGACTTCTCCCCGAAATCCACTCGAGCCTCGGTAAGCTTCTTTTCGTGATGCGCCTGGTATTCGCCGCGCTGAACCAGCTTGAAGGCCTCGTCGCGTGCCAGTATGGCAGCTCCCAACGAGCCGGTGATGAGAGGCTCCTCCGGAATGAGCACCGGCACGCCCAGCACCGTCTCCATGGCTTTAACCATGCCGGCGTTCTTGGCCACGCCGCCCGTGAAAACCACCGGCACCTCCACTTTGAGCTGGCGGGCCAGCTTGACCACGCGTGTGGCTATGGCTATGTAAACTCCGGCCAGTATATCAGGCAAGGGTTCCCCCGTAGAGAGACGTGAGATGATCTCCTGTTGTGCGAAGATGGTGCAGAGGCTGTTGATCTTGACCGGCGTATCGGTTTGAAGGGAGATGTTGCCCATCTCGTTGAGGTCCAGCCCCAGGGTCTCGGCAGCCACCTCCAGGAACCTGCCTGTGCCGGCGGCGCATTTATCGTTTGTTAAAAAGTCCACAAGGCGGCCATTTCTTATTTTAAGCACCTTGGCATCCTGTCCCCCTATGTCAATGGCCGTCTTTACATCGGGAAACAGCGCAGCCACACCTTTAGCGTGGCAGGTCAGCTCGGTGATCTGCTTATCGGCGAAAGGCACGTTGACGCGGCCGTATCCGGTGGAGACGATATAGGCGATGTCCGCAAGCGGCAGCCCGGCCTTGCGCAGGGTATCTTCCATGACTTTGTTGGCGCGCAGTCGGTGCTGGGCGCCGGTGGGGCCGACAACATAGGCCAGCATCTTGCCTTCGGCGTCCACAATTGTTGCCTTGGACATTGTGGAGCCGATATCGATGCCAGCGAAATAAAGGCGTGAGGTCAGATCATCGATGCCGGGCACGGTGCTACCTTATCCCAGCGTCTCCAGGAATGCCTCAACCCTGGTCTTGATGGGCGCCAGTGACCTTTCGCTGTAATCATGCTCGATATAGATGCTGGGAATGCCCAGCGTATCGAGATAATGCCGCAGGTTGGGCACCTCGTAGCCATGAGTATCGCAGTATTTGACGCTCTGGAGGATTGCGCCGTTGACTTTCCAATCGGTGATTGCTTTCTTGATATAGTTGAACCTGCTGTCCAGATCCCTGTCGTAGTTGCGCTCGAGCTCATGGTGCTTGGTATCACGGTAGGTCCGAGGGCACTTGAGATCGACCAGGTAGCGTTGCGCCAGGGCGTGCAGATTATAAGGGGCTTTGACGTCAGCCCAGAATGCCCTCGTGCCGACGCATGTGTCATCAACCACAACGTTGGCATCGGCGCTCTCTATGAGCTCGTAAAGCGATGTATTATCGAAAACAGGACCCCATACCAGCAGGCGTGCCTTCTTTTTAGGCGGCTTTATACTGCGCTCCTTGACCTCTTTGATGACGTCTTCCAGAAGGTCGTTGCCCTCATCCACGGGCAGACTAAAAACAGCCACCAGCACTTCTATATTTTCCACGGATGTCAGCAGGGGCGGGTCTGACTTGCGCAGATCGTAGAGATCCCTGACCAGCTTGCGCTGTTTATTATGAAGCTCGCAGGCTTTCTTGAGCTTGTCGTCGGTCAGCTTCTCCCCGGCTAATTCTTCAAGGTGGCGTTTAAAGGAGTTTATCTGTCCCTCGAAGTAGTCGACGGCCGGGGCGTGGTCGGTATGTGGCACGTCTATCAGGTGGGAGAAGGGCGCATCTTTG
>JAQTLG010000254.1 GCA_028715025.1 Dehalococcoidia bacterium
TCTACAGGCTTAGTCTGCTCTTTATACTCACCCGCTCAGCCTCTGCAGGCGGAGTTTAAGCGGGCCAGCTGATTGATCTTAGGCAGTCCTCATCAGCATCGGGACTGACGCATCCCGGCATTTCGTCGCCCAATCCAATCCCACCGGGACGAGGAAAGGTTGGACGAGCGGCCTGGTTAGGCTGCTACTGGAACTGCTTCGTTGGCAGTTGTGTTTCGCCACCTGATTTACGAGGTAGATGGCGCCTCGGCCTGCCGCACTGTAGGCTCTTCCCTGTCGAAGCCACGCGCCCCCACATATTCGGTTGTTAACGTGCTTTGCGGGCCCCTGATTTCATAGCCCGCTCCACTATACGCTCTGTCTCGCGCCTGGCGATAGTATCGCGTTTATCGAATTGTTTTTTGCCCCTGCCTACGCCTATCTCCAGCTTTGCGAGCCCGTTTTTAATATATATCCGGAGAGGCACCAGAGTCAAACCTTTCTGGTTAGCCGTCTGCTCCAATTCGGCTATCTGATTGCGGTGCATGAGAAGCTTGCGCCGCCGGTCGGGCTCATGCGTATTGAACCCGCCCGCTTGGTAGGCGGATATATGCGAGTTATGCAGCCACAGCTCGCCCTTCTCGGGCCTGGCATAGGCGTCCTTGATATTCACCCGCCCCATCCTGACGGACTTGATCTCCGAGCCTTTGAGTGCTATGCCGGCCTCGTAGCTTTCCAGGATATGGTAATCATGGTAAGCCTTCTTGTTTACCGCAATCGTTTTGATATTTTCCATATGTGTTACAATTCTACCGCTGCCAACGCCTTAACTACACGTGAGGAGGGGAAGTTAATGACGGGTATCCGCGAGAAGATGTGGCTTATTATAGCAGCATTACTGGCAGTTTTCCTCATCACCGGCATAGTATTTTTCTGCATCCGCCTCTCGGGCCTCCAGCCGACCGAGATAATCCTGAGCGATTTTAAACAGGCCGATATCAATGGCGACGTACATATAAGCGGAAGTGTGGCCCGTCCCGGCATCTATGCGACCCGGCCGGGCGATACATTGACGGCGCTCATTTCGTCGGCAGGCATCTCGGATAACGCCGACATCAGCGGCATATCGATCTATGTTCCGGCAAAGGGAGAGATGACCCAGCCACAGAAGGTGGACCTCAACCGCGCGGATACCTGGCTGCTGCAGGCCCTGCCCGGCATAGGCGAGGGCAAAGCTGCACAGATCGTCGATTACCGGATCGCCAACGGCCCATTCCGTAGCGTGGATGACCTGCTTAAAATCAAAGGCTTCGGAAAGTCCGTAGTCGACAATGTGCGCAGCTACGTTTCAACAGGTGAATAAACGGTTATGCCCCTTTTATACGTCAGCGTCGCCTGGATAGCAGGTATATTTGCAGGCTCAATCTTCACAGCCCCTGTCTGGCTGCTGGCGCTCCCCTTGCTCTTTATACCGCTGATTATTCTGATGCCCGGTCACAGAAGGCCGCTGGCTTTACTGGCCGTATGCGTGCTGGCTTTTCCCGCCGGCGCCCTGCTCTATCAGTCGTCTCAACATCCGCTTAACAGCATGCAGGTGCAGTACTACAACGATCAGGGTGCCGTATCGCTGGAAGGAGTTGTCGACGATCAACCTGAAGTAAGAGGCAGTTCGCTGGAATTCAAGCTCGCTGCTAGCAATATTCACATCGCTGACAACTCCACGTCGATCAGGGGAGGTGTACTGATCAGACTGCCTTTTTTCCGCTCTTACCAGTACGGCGACATGCTTCAACTGAGCGGCAGGCTGGAAACTCCGCCGCAATTCGAAGATTTCGATTATCGTGATTACCTGGCAAATAAGGGCATTTATTCCATCATGAACTACCCTGCAGTAAATATAATCGGCACAGATAAGGGTTACCTTCCCCTGGCCTGGATCTATAGCCTGCGCAACAACCTGTCTCAAAGCCTGACACTCTGTCTGCCCGAACCGCAGGGTTCGCTGGCACGTGCGATACTGCTTGGATTGCGAGGGAGCCTGCCTTACGATCTCCTGCAATCTTTCTACGCAACCGGCACCACACACCTGATCGCTATCTCCGGCATGAATTTGACCATACTGCTGGGTATGGTACTGGCCCTGACCATCTGGATCTTCGGCAGAAAAAACAGGGCTTACTTCTGGATATCTCTTTCCTTTATCTGGCTTTACACCCTACTTACGGGTATGCCGGCGACCATGGTCAGGGCAGCTGTCATGGGCAGCGTGTTTCTATTAGCGGAGTTGCTTGGGAGGCAGCGCAACGGCCTGGCAGCCCTTGTGCTGGCGGCTGCGCTAATGACCGCGGCGGAGCCCCGCGTTCTATGGGACATCAGCTTCCAGATGAGCTTCCTCTCCATGCTGGGCCTGATTCTAATAGCCCCCTATCTAATTGCCTTCGCCAGCCCGCACATGCCACATCGTCAAAGCAGGTATACTGTCTGGCTGAAAAAAATAATCGTCATCAGCTTCGCAACGACGCTGGCCGCGGTAATAGCGACCTGGCCACTGACGGCGCTCAGTTTTCACTCCTTTTCCATCGTCAGCGCACCTGCCACCTTCTTCTCCATGCCTTCCTTCCCCGGCATTATTATCACGTCACTGTTCACAGCCTTAGCCGACCTGGCCTGGCCACCCCTGGGAACGATATTCGGCTGGCTCGCCTGGCTGTTTTTATCGTATTTCCTGCTAGTGGTTCAGATATTCAGCTCGATACCCGTAGCGTACATCCGCGAAATAGAATTGCAGCCATGGCAGGCCATTGCCTGCTATATCGTGCTGGGCCTCATCCTGGCCTGTTTTAGATACAGGCAGCACGTTTGGACTTCCATCAAATCATGTGCGGATAAAGCCCGGCAGGCGGCAGGCACCCTGAAGTCGATAAACTTGAAGCCTGTCGTCTACCCGGCGCTGGCTGTTCTGCTGGCAGGCAATATACTTGTTTGGACCGCCGTTTCCCTATTGCCGGACGGCAAGCTTCATGTCAGTGTACTCGATGTCGGCCAGGGCGAGTGCATATTGATCAGGACACCGCGGGGTCAGAATATACTGATCGACACCGGTCCCGATCCAACCTCAGCCTACATTCAACTCGGTAAGAAGTTGCCCTTATGGGACAAGCAGATCGACATGCTTATCCTGACACAGCTTCAATCCGACCACATAGCCGGCACACTCGAACTGCTGAAACGGTACCACGTCCGCTGTCTGGGCCTTCCCCCATCCACCAGTAAAGCCGTACTGCCGGGTGAAATAGTTAAGATTGCGACGGACCGAAGAGCCACTCTGCACACTATGGTCTACGGCAAACAACTGAATACGTGCGATGGTGTTCGCCTGACTGTGCTCAATCCGCAAATCGAACCTTTTAAGGGCACTGAAGATGACGTTAACAATAATTCCGTCGTAATCAGGCTTTCCTACGGAGGAGTAAGTTTCCTCTTGTGCGCCGATATTGGTATGGAGGCCGAGCAGTACCTGGCCGGCAAGAGAGCAGACCTGCAAAGCGACATCCTCAAAGTTGCACACCACGGAAGCAAAG
>JAQTLG010000255.1 GCA_028715025.1 Dehalococcoidia bacterium
CGCCCGTGGTATTTATCTGCTGTGTGGACCTGACTGCGTATGCCCGGGCAGCGCGGGAGAAACGCTCTCAGGAATTTATAGATTACGGAGTGATAGAGACGCTGTCGGGATATTTCGCCGATCCTGTAGTACGAGAGCTTTTTTTAAATACTCCGGATGACGATCTTAGCGTGCATTTCATGACGGCCATGGCAAACACCTATATCGCTGTTGAGCACATGGCGCTGACGGCAACGGCCCTCGGATTGGGCTCCTGCTGGGTGGGAGCAATCGGCAGCGCCGAGGAAATGAACACATTGTTTCACCTTCCGCCACATACATTCGTTGTTGCAGTACTGCCGGTCGGGCATCCTGCCAAGGTCCCACGGCCCCGTCCACGTATTTCCTTGGATTCAATTCTATTGCGGCCTTTGCATAAAAGGCCGTAACAGGACGTTGTCTATTTATCTGCTATTTACCTCTTCACATAAAGAACAATAAACATTACCCCGCCAAACCGGATAATTGTATAATTAAGCATAGTCAGTATTTAATTAACGTCAGTAAAACTCGTAAAAGTACTACAGTAAATCATATCTGCCGTGATTTTTTGAAAGTGAATAGATTATTGGTTCTGATAGCGGATAAAAGTCTGTGTCACTTCGTCTAAAAGTATTACTACTTATTATCGGCGCAACAGCTTTAATGTTGGGCATCGTTTTCGCGGTATCCCAGTACTTCTTCATGAGCAGCTTTCAGCGGATCGAGGAACAACACACCCGGGAAATGGTTCAACGCACGACCAGCGCCTTCAACAATCAGCTTGAAAGTTTAAACCGGCTCAATCTGGACTGGGCCTCCTGGGACGATACCTACGCTTACGTTCAGAATCCATCCGATAACGAGGCATATGTCAGGAGTAACTTCACCGACTCAACTTTTACAAACAACAAACTCAATTTCATATTTGTCATAGACAATGAAGGGCGTCAGGTTTACGGCAAGGGCTTTGACCTGGATATCGAGACGGAGATTGAGATACCTGCCTTCCTGCATGAGCATGCACTGAGTAAAGCTCTTACCTATCATGAAGACGTTGAAGAGGATGAGGCCGGTATCATTCTGCTCCCGCAGGGACCCCTGTTGATCTCTGCCCAGCCTATCCTTACCAGCAATGATGAAGGTCCGATCAGGGGAACGTTCATCATGGCCCGGTATTTTGATGAGGATATGATAAACGGCCTATCTGACACGGTGCACCTGCCGCTCACTGTCGCAAGAGTCGACGACACAAATATGTCGGCGTCCTTTAAGGCTGCACGTTCAGCCCTGTCGATGGAATCGCCGATATTCATTCGCAGTGAAAGTGAGAAAACCATCGCTGGATATGCTTTGCTCAAGGATATATACGAAGAGCCGGCGCTGATGTTCCGTGTGGAGATGCTGCGTGATATCTACGCCCAGGGTGAAGCGATGATGCTGTATTTCACACTCGCGCTGTGTGGATTAGCCATAACATTTGTATATATCGTTAACCTGGTAACAGGCAGGACGGTAATAGCAAGGTTGGAGCGTATCGGCAATTTTGTAAACAAAATAAGCATATCGGGCGACCTGTCAACCAACTTACCAACCAGAGAGAATGATGAACTTACTGTCCTTGAGAGAAATATAAACAGGATGGTGGACAAGCTTCAGGAGTCGCAGGAGGAACTCAACAGGGAACTGGAAGAGCGCAAGAAGATGGCGCAAAAACTTGAGGAGATGGCGACCCATGACTTTTTAACGGGATTGCCGAACAGACTCTTGCTGATCGACCGTTTCCATATAGCTTCGGCGCTGGCTCACCGCAATCAGGAAAGGCTCGCCGTTATGTCGCTGGACATCGACCGGTTTAAATCGATCAATGATACACTCGGCCATGATATTGGTGACAAGTTGCTGAAAGCTTTTGGCGAACGGATTACGGCGATAATTCGCGCAAGTGATACACTCGCGCGTGTCGGCGGAGACGAGTTCATACTGTTGATGCTTGAGACAAACCACAAGGAAGACGCTTCCTTTATAGCCCGTAAGATATTGGAGTCCTTTACAGAGCCGATATCGATAGACGGTCATTGGGTACATTTATCTACAAGCATTGGCATCGCCAGCTATCCTGAAGATGCGATTGACCTGGAGACATTGGTCAAGAAATCTGATGCCGCACTATATTATGCCAAGGGGCACGGCCGTAACAATTTCAAGTTCTTCAGCGATGGTGATGTCTGGCTTACCGGGGAACGGAGAAGTAAAACACAGTAGACTTATGTTGTTGTCATATCTTTCATTGCTCTGCGTAAATTACTTATTCTGTAGCTTGTAATAGATTTACCTGGCTGTGCTGTGTGGCGGTCTATAAAGAATGCGCAGGGTGCGGACTGGTCCAGAATTTAATGAGGGGAGGTTACTGAGATGCCGCTGATAAATGCAGGCGATGTCAACCTTTATTACGAGGTCAGCGGGGAAGGCCCGCCGCGGCTGCTTATAAATGGATATGGGGACCACACCGGACACTGGTTCTGCATGCAACCTGTTCTAAAGCGATGTTTCAAAGTAATAGCCTTCGATAACCGCGGCGCTGGACGCAGCGACAAGCCGGACCTGCCATACACGATGAAGATGCTGGCGGGCGACGCAGCGGCGCTGCTTGATTCACTGGGCATTGCACAGGCACACGTATTTGGCGTTTCAATGGGTGGTATGGTGGCCCAGGAGCTTGCGTTGGGCTTTCCACAAAAAATCAATAGTCTGGTGCTGGGATGCACGATACCCGGAGGAGTAAATACCATATACCCGGATCCCGAGGTGCTGGCATTCCTGCTCGATGGTGAGCGAAGCAAGCGCCTCATGCCCGCTGAGCTGGCCCGCGAGATGTGGACCTACACCTGCACGGCTGCTTTCAGGCAGGCATACCCGGAAGTGGGGGAGGAGTACGTAAGGATCACAACGATGTTCCCCGCGCCGCAGCATGGGCTGCAGCGGCAGGGAGATGCAATCGCCTCACATGATACATATGACCGCCTGTCAGACATCAAGCTGCCGGCGCTGGCCATTGCCGGCGCTGAAGATCGGCTGGTCCCTCCGCAAAACTCACAGAACCTGGCGGCGCGCATGCCCGGCGCTAAAGCGATGATACTGGAGAATGCCGGACACGGTTTTTTCTACGAAGCTGCGGAAAGGGCCGGCGCAATCATAACTGATTTCTTGCTGAGCAGCAGTTAACAGGGTATCCTATTTAAGGAAAACACTATATGGATACGATACTTAGCCTGCTCAGGGACTTCGGGCTGACCTTTGTGCCGCTGTTCGTGGCCATGGATTCCATCAGCACTGTGCCTATTCTGCTGTCGCTGACGCATGAGCTGTCAGATAAAAAGAGGAACAGTGTAATACGCAATGCATTGATCACGGCTCTGGGGCTGGGTCTCGTTTTCATAGTAGTCGGCAAAGGTATCTTCATTTTCCTGGGCATTACCGTAAACGATTTCCTTAT
>JAQTLG010000256.1 GCA_028715025.1 Dehalococcoidia bacterium
GAGAAGCATAGCCATTGATTTAAATAAACATGAGGGCAAGGAGATCGTATATCAGCTGGCCAGGGGCGCTGATGTTTTTCTGGAAAGTTTCGACGCAGGATACGCAGAGAAGCTCGGTCTGGGATATGAAGACATAATACGATTCAAACCACAGATAATATACTGCTCTATCTCAAGCTTTGGTGAGAACGGGCCGTACAAAAACAGGCCGGCATCAGAGCTGGAGCTGCAGGGAATGGCTGGCTTCACACAGTACCTGGGAGAACCGGGTGAGGAGCCGGTGCGGGTTGGAGTGGACATTGCAGCGATCGGAGGCGCCCTTCATGCCTTGCAGGGCATTCTTGCGGCGCTGTTTCACAGGGGAAGAACAGGCGTAGGGCAAAAGGTTGGAATCTCGGTGATGCGTTCCATGATTCAAATGGGTAACTACTGGATTCAGGCATTCTGCAACCCCGATGCTTACGGAGGATGGTTTCTGACCGGACCCTATGATCATGCAGAACATGGTTATGCCACGCAGGACAGGCCGATAGTTTTTTCGGTGCTCGGACGCGCTTCGGGCGGAATCGAAAAAGCTTTAGAAATATGGGTCGAATTTTTAAAAAGAGTGGGGCTCGGCGAATTACTTGAAGACCCGTGGTTTAAATATAAGGGGCTGAAAGCCGTTGGACTTGGCAGAGATGCCCAGGAAATGAAGCCGCTTTTTGAAACTTATTTCGCGGAAAGGAAAAGCGAGGACATGATTAAAATGATCGATGAGCTGGGCGGTATGGGCTCTGCTTTGTATGACTATGAGACATTGTTCGGAGGAGAAATGCATCCACAGGTACAGGCAGTGGATATGATTAAAGAGATAGATCATCCTGTGGCCGGTAAAACCAGAGTGCTCAGTTTGCCCATGACCTTATCCGACACACCGGCACATATTAAATCCGCTGCTCCAACGCTTGGCCAGCATACAACAGAGTTGCTGACGGGTCTGGGATATAGCGATAAGGATATATCCAGGTTGAAGAAAAACAGGGTAGTTGCCTGATAAAGTAATAATCGCTCAACCTATACGTATTATGAAGCTAATAAAATAAAAAGCACTTCAGCCAATTGAATCATCAGGTGGACGCTTGAAGATGTAAGGAGGAATATCGGCGGTTATTTGATAGTAAATTCGATTGTGGTGCATGTCGATAAACTGTTTCTCTATACACGTATGTAATTAATTTATTGATTAAGCAGGAGGTTATTTTCATGTCACGATCTAACAGAGTAGCGGTAATCACAGGCGGTGGAACCGGTATCGGTAAAGGAATTGCCCGGGTATTTGGAAAACGTGGGATCGATGTCGTTATCGCCGGCAGGACTTTGGAGAAGCTGGAAAAGACTGCAGGGGAACTCAAGCTGCCTGATGTCGAGATTTATCCGGTGAAGGCCGATATCAGCGTACTTTCGGACGTTGAGAAGCTGTTTGACTTTACGATGGAGAAATTCGGCAGAGTGGACATCCTGGTTAACAATGCGGGGATTGCTGAACCGATGGCTCCCATCACCGACCTGGACCTGAAGCTGGTAGAAGATGTAATCAATATCAATTTCAAAGGCCAATTCTACTGCGCCCGGAGGGCGGTCAAAGAGATGAAGCCGCGTAAAAGTGGAAGCATTGTCAATATCAGCTCCGTTGACGGACTGATATCTTTCCCGGGCACAATCTATGGACCTATGAAAGCAGCTCTTAACCAGTTTACTAAAGTCCTGTCACGTGAGCTGGCCTCCATTCCTATCAGGGTAAACAGTATTTGCCCGGGACTCGTACATACAGAGATGATGGACGGGCTTAACGATCGCGATATGGATGTATTAGTTAAATACATACCAATGCGCGGGATCATGTCGGCTGACGATCTGGGTTATATGGCCTATTTTCTATCTTCCGATAAGGCAAGATATATTACAGGGGCTGTCATTGCTGCCGATGAGGGCATATCAGCGGATGGCGGATGGTACGCTTTCTGTTCCGGAGAGATAACACGAACGTGAAGATCGTAAGTTGGCGCAGCCCGGCATTAAATATACATGTTTAATTTATAAATAAGGCAGGAGGTTAATTTTCATGTCGAGATCTAATGAAGTAGCGATAATCACAGGCGATGCACGCGGTATGGGTAAGGGGATTGCCCGAGTATTTGGGGAAAATGGAATCAACGTCGTTATGGCGGGTAACGATCTTAAGAAGCTTGAACAGATTGCAGCAGAGTTAAAGCTGCCTAATATTGAAATCTACCCGGTAAAGGTGGATGTCTCAATGTCCAGGGGTGTAGAAGATCTGTTTAATAAAACAATAGAAAAATTTGGCAAGGTCGACATCCTGGTAAATAATGCGGGTAATGCTGAGTCGGCAGCGATAAAGATGGCTGCTCCAATAACCGAACTTGATCTGAAAGTTATGGATGAGGCGGTCAACGTCAATTACAAATCGGTGTTCTATTGCTCACGGCGGGCAGTCAAAGAAATGAAGGCGAAAAAAAAGGGTGTTATTATAAATATCAGCTCGGTTGACGGGCTGGTTTCAACACCCGGCACCGTCTACGGCCCCATGCAAGCTGCCGCTATCCATTTCACCAAAGTCCTATCCCGTGAACTTGCCACTATTCCCATTCGCGTGAACTGCATTTGCCCGGGTCTTGTACTTACAGATACGCCGGAAAGACTTTCGGACCATGACAAGGATCTTCTGTCATTTATTCCCATGCATAAGGCACTGGAACCAGAGGACATCGGTAACCTGGCATATTTCTTGGCCTCCGATGAAACGAAGTGGATCACCGGCTCAGTTGTAACTGTCGATGAAGGGATAACTGCAGACGGCGGCTGGTTCGCATTCGGTTTATAGCCAGTCGTTTTTACTGCTGACAATAATCGTTTAATTGAGACTGAGGAGGGTTACGTTAATGATTAACTCCGTACTGGGTCCCATTTCAGCGGAAAAGCTGGGTAAAACACTGGTGCACGAGCATTTCATTGTTGGTCAACCCGGCTGGCGGACAGACGAAACGATGTTTCCGTATGACCGAAAGGCTGCATTGAAAGCTAATCTTGAGGTCTGCAAGGCTGCAAAAGACGTTGGGATAGCTACCATTGTCGACTGCACGCCGAATGACTATACACGGGATCCCGAGCTTTATAAGGAACTGGCCAGGAAGTCCGGAATAAACATTATATGTGTAACAGGCCTGTTCAACGGGCCCACCGGAGCGTCGACTTACTGGATAGCGAAGACCATGTTTGTCAAGGATATGCCTAAAATGATGGCGGAATTGTTTGTCACGGAGATAAATGTCGGAATTGGTAAAACGGGTGTGAAGGCCGGCGCCGTCAAGGTGGCGTCCAGTGAAACCGTTACTCCCTATGAGGAAAGTATATTTAAAGCTGCGGTTATCGCACAGAAAGAGACCGGGGTACCGATAATTACACACACGGAAAGTCCGAATCCCGGCATCGCGGAGGCGGATCTGTTC
>JAQTLG010000257.1 GCA_028715025.1 Dehalococcoidia bacterium
CGATGTCAGAGGTGACGGCCATGACTTTGGGGTCGTCCGGGGCGATGGCGACCTGATAAAGGTTGCCGCCGCCGGGGAAGTTGGGGCTGCGCACCAGTGCCAGTGTGCGGGTGATGGTGGCAGCGATGCCGGAGTTGGTGCTGTAGTAAAGGGTGGAGAAGTAGTCGCCTGCAACGCCTGCTGCTAAATAGTTGCCCCACTCAACATTGGGGAATGGGTTCAAACCGACCGTGGTGGTGGCCGGGGCGACTGATTGTACTACGGGAACGGTGCTGGCAGAATCAAAGAATGTGCGGTCGATGAAGGCGATGGTCATGCCATCGTTGCCTGCCGCCATGCCGTTGATGCTGCTGCCGCGGCCGGAGAAAGCAGGGCCGCCCGTAAAGTCGGCCACTATTCCGGCAGGATCTTTCATGTTCATGATGTCATTCTTGCCTGAGACTGACATCGGGGTCGAGACGGTGTCCCACTTCATGATGCCCGGGTCCGCAGACACCGCTGACGGCGCTGCGATATTGACCGGTACCACGAAGGAGGCAACCATCAATATAGCTGCGAAAACTCCAAGAATGCTTGGAAACCTTGTTTTCATTATTCCTCCTGATTTATTTAAACCCGGTAAGCCCACTCAGGGCTGTTTTAAGGCCCCGGACTTATCCCTCCGGGAACCTCCGCACAAAATTTTCGACCTCTTGCGGGAGGTTTTTTCCGGGCAACCCCCACCGTTACGGCGGCGGCGGCCCTGCAGGTCATTTAAAGCCGGCCTGACTACGGCTGTCCCCCTCGTGTCGGACGCTACGCCCCGGGACCAGGGCAGACCTTTCTTATTGCCGCGGCAACACGTACAGGAAACCGCAGCCTGTCTTGTTACACATCACCTCCTTTATAGTAAAATTCCCAATGCACAAGAGACAAGGATATACCTTGCCTTGATTTCAAGTATAACACATCGTGTCAATAGTTTTAAACATGGTCATTGCGAGCGAAGCGAAGCAATCTTGTGTCTACAGTGGCGAATACAGTAGATTGCCGCGTCGCCTTCGGCTCCTCGCAATGACACCGGAGGGCTTAATAGTAGTATCCCCTCACCCTCTGTATAAAGGCCCTCAGCAGCAGGATGAAGATGACTATGAGGACAAGGCTGACGCCGGCCACCACCCAGAGGTTGATCAGGCCGACCTGGAAGGCGTACGGAGAGAGCGCCCATTTGCTCTTGTTGCCCGATACATCCACGGACTGCACGCGCCAGTAGTAGGTGCCCGGCTCGATATTCATGGTCACGCTGGTCTCGGTGATACCGCTGCGGCGCATGCCGGGCATGAGCGGGAAGAAGTTGAGGTTGTCGGCCACCTCCACCGTGTAGAGCACCGTGCCGCTGTCGTCCTTGCCCCCTATCCAGGTGAAGGTCACCGGCTGGCCGCCCATCACTCCGAAGCGATCCGTAGTGGGGGAGACGGGGGCGGGAGATGTGGGCGGGTTGTTCTCCACCGGCAATTCCCAGTTGGCCATATTGCCTGCACGGTCGGTGGCCACCAGCGTATGCTTGCCGGCCGATGTCTCCGGCACGGTGAAATTGTAGGTAAAACGGCCGCTTTTATCGGAGGTTGGCGAGGAGGTGACCACCGCATCATCGTACTTGATGGAGACCTCGCTGCCCGGGGCAAACCCGTAGCCGCTGACCGTGGCCGATTTGCCCGCCAGCGGTATGGACGGCTCGATAACGATGTAAGGAGATATTTTGAACCGCAGCGTGGCCTCCTGGTTGTACATCTTTTTGGCCGTGGCCTTCATAACGTGCGTGCCCGCCATCAGGTCGGGAACCGGCACGCTGGTCGTGAAGCATCCTGAGGTATCCGATTCCAGCGCCAGGTCCAGCGGCTCGCCGTCTATGTAAAGCTGTATCTGGTCGGAGGCGGTGAAGCCGCTGCCGGATATGCTGGCCGTGGAGCGGGGCAGCAACTTTTCGTCTTTACAGACCAGGCCGGGCGTGACGTTGAAGGCGAAATTGATCATCTGCGCGGCGCGGCCCGCCTTGATATAGTGGAAGTAGTTGGTGCCGTTGACGGCCTGGGGCACGCTCAGGCTGAGGCTCATGGACTGCTTGAGGCGCTCGTTCCAGCCCTCGGCCAGTTTGACCGCAGTCGGATCTGACCCGTCGCTGTCGGGGTCGCTGCTGCCGACAGCCATGGTGGCCGACTTGCTGAACCAGATCTCGTATTTGCCGTCCAGCGGATAGGTGCCGCTCTCAATCATTATGGACACCTGCGTGCCGGTGGGGCCCGAATTCGGTGTCAAAGTCGTCGTAATGCCGCACTTGCCGCCGGCGCAGCCCTGCCCCTCAACTGGCGAAGGCCCCAGCACCGGCAAGAGGGCAATAAAAAGCGCAAATATACCTGTCAGATATAAGTATATCCTCATATTGACAATTTAAGCCCTTTAAATTCCTTTGTCAAGCATTTAGATACGGAAGTGACATAATCTAAAGAATATAAATAGAACATCTGTTTTAATACCTGAATTTTAATATCTAAACTCCAATAATGCCAAAAATAACCGGGTTTCAAAATCCAAATGATAGTTGAATTCTAAAATATAAACAAATACCGGGATTAAGATTCAGGGCTTGAATTTGTTTCGGATTTCGGAGTTAGTATTTCTTTTTTTGGAATTGATCTTACAGGGAGATGATGCCTCTTCTGACTGCTGTGATGACGGCCTGGGTGCGGGCGTTGGCGTCAAGCTTGCGCAGGATGGAGGTAACGTGGTTTTTAATGGTCTGCTCGCTGATATCCAGCATGCCGGCGATCTGCTTGTTGAGATAGCCCTTGGCCATATAGTTGAGTATCTGGGTCTCGCGCGGTGTGAGCGGCGAGACAAAGGTCTCCACGCCCTTGCCCCAGGAGAAGTCCTGGAATTGCTCCAGCACCTGTGCGGCCACTTTGGGCTGCGAGAGGAAGCTGTCATTGAGCGGGTATTCGCCGCGCGAGGCCCGGCGGATAATAGTAATTAGCTCCTGGGAGGAGATATCGCGGCTGACGTAACCGGCGGCACGCGCCTTGATGGCCATGAACAGGCCTTCGTCGTTGGGGGCGGGAGCTATAACGATAACGGCCACGCTGGGCACATGCTGCTTGACCACGCGCGCCAGCTCCATACCCTCGCTGTTCAGGCTGATATCCAGCAGTACCACGTCGGGTATCTCATAGACTACTTTAGCCAGCAGCTCGCTCTCGCTGCTGACCTCGGCAGAGATGATGATATCCTCAGCCTCCTTGAGGAAGAACTCGACGCCTTTGCGGAAGAGAGGTTGCCTGTCCGCAACAATGACCTTTATTTTCCCTGATTGTACTGTCAATAGACTCCTATAATATAGTATCAATATTACCTTATATATATAACGGCGGGCAATGAGGGGGAGTTTAGAATTAAGATTAAGAAGCAGTGGCGTTGCGGGCTCTAAAAACCAAACTCCAAACAAG
>JAQTLG010000258.1 GCA_028715025.1 Dehalococcoidia bacterium
ATGTCGTGATGTTTATTCATCGTTGGGACAAGATTTACGCGACTGAGGATGACTGGATGCGTGAATTTGGAGAAGACCAACCCTATCCCAAGGGCATCGCTCAGATCATCATAGCCAAGAACCGCAATGGTCCTACTGGTGAAGTCCCACTCAGGTTTATACAGGAAACAACCAAATTCGATAACTTTGACAGCAGCGTGGTTGAGGTCGGGACTTTATATTAAAGGTATTTAAAGTATATGCAAGGAAACAGTTTTAAGGGTTTTCCCCCTCGGGTCGAGGTGACCCCTCTGCCCAACGTATTTTTCAGCCAGGTATTGTCATTAATCGACAGCCTGCTTGAGCTGAAAACGGTTATGCAGATATTTTTCCTGCTCAGCCGAAGAAGAGGCTATCCCAGGTTTGTGAGCTTCAGCGAGTTGAGCCACAATGCTGTGATTGAGAAAGAGTTATACAAAATGAAGGGAGATGCAGATGTACTGCTGCGAGATGCTCTCCTATCTGCTGTGAAGCATGGGATTTTACTGCATATCCCCATCAACGTTGACGAGAAATCGGACGATGCCTACTTTATCAACAACCAGGTCGAAAAAAATACCATCGATAAAATACTGAGCGGAACCCTTAAGATACCCAGTGTGGAAATCAGGTCTAAGGAGGAGCCCGCCAGTGAGCAATCGCGAGATATCTACAGCCTCTATGAACGCAATATCGGTATGCTCACCCCGATTCTGGCCGAGGAGCTGCAGGAAGCGGAACACCGCTATCCTCCGGAATGGATAGAGGATGCTTTTAGAGAAGCATTGAGAGCTAATGTCAGAAACTGGAAATATATAAACAGCATTCTAAAGCGCTGGGAACGCGAAGGAAAAAAAGATGGAAAACCTGTCGGAGATACTCAAAAAGAAAGAGATCCCGATAAATACATCCGCGGAAAATACGGACACATGGTCCGGCGGTAGTACGGAGGAATCCGTAGAGGACGGCCGTCCGGCAGAAGACTGCCCCGTATGCAGAGGGACACGCTTCGTTCACCCCGCATTGCCCTCCGGTGAATCCGATTATTCACGCCTGGTGCCGTGCGTATGCGCGAAAGATGACATCAATCGAAGAAGAGCGGCACGCCTGCAGGCTATAAGTAATCTGGGGAACCTCTCAAAACTGACTTTCGGTAATCTGTCTCCGCTGGGACGAAGCAGCGACCCGGTGTCTCAGAAACTCTTTCAACTTGCCTTGGATGAGATCCGCAAATTCGCGGAAAATCCACAGGGATGGATCGTACTGGCGGGGCCTGTCGGCAGCGGTAAAACGCATCTGGCATGCGCTGTCGCCAACTATCGCATAAGCCAAGGTCATTCCGCCTTTTATATTACTGCCGCAGAGCTGCTCGATCACCTCAGGTCGGCTTACAGCCCCAGCAGCGAGATCGAGTATGATGAATTATTTGAGCAGATCAAGAACAGCCCTTTGCTGATATTAGATAACCTGAATTACTCGGCCACAACCGTATGGTCCAAAGGTAAACTCGAACAATTGCTTGAGCATCGTTTCAATGGCAGGTTGCCAACGCTGATAACTACCGGGATGTCGGTGGAAGAGTTTGCCACTGATTATGCCGGTCATATGAACGACCCTGAGCTCAGCAAGGTTCTCATTTTGAAAAAAGAATCATCCAGCCTGCAGAGCCTTGACAGTCTCGATCTTGAGCTGCTCAAGAATATGAAGTTCAGCAATTTCGACAGCAAGCGTTTAAGCCTGCACGAGGATGTAAGGCAGAACCTGGCACAGGCGTTCGTCAATGCGCGTGAGTTCGCTCGGGCCCCGCAGGGCTGGCTGATTTATCAGGGTGTAAACGGGTGCGGCAAGACGCACCTTGCGGCAGCTATTGCGAACGAGCTTCGTGAATCTGGCAAAGAAGTTCTATTTATCGTGGTGCCGGATCTGCTGGATCACCTGAGGGCATCTTTCGCTCCCGATAGCCGGGTGTCTTATGACGCGTTGTTCGAAAAAATAAAGAAGATCCCTGTACTGGTACTGGATGATTTTGGAGAGCATTCCGCCACTTCATGGGCTCAGGAGAAGCTGTATCAAATAATAAACTATCGCTATAACGCCCGTCTGGCTACGGTCATAACCACCTGCCTGTATCTGGAAGAGATCGAAAACCGGGTCAGTTCACGCATGGTTGATCCCAGCATCAGCCTGGTATTCAATATTATGGCGCCTGACTACAGGGGCGATATAAAGGCCTCTCGAACGGTGAAGCCGCGCCCAAGGTCCAAGAATTAAACGGGCGAAGCCGGTTCTTTGAAGCTACCTGCTTTTCCTGATAAAATATTTTCTAATACGAAAGTGGAAAGCTCTATAGTAAATCAACCCGTTTTGGTTCTGAATGAGAACTACCTCCCGCTGAACATCTGCAGAGTGAGGCGAGCAGTAGTGCTGGTGCTGGTGGGCAAAGCTGAGGTGGTGGAGAATGGGCGAGGGTATTTCTCCGCCAGCTCCGGCAGTTATGAGATTCCCTCCGTGATCAGGTTAGTTTACCTTGTGCGCAAGCAGACGCACCCGCGTAAGATGACCAAACTGGAGATATTCAACCGTGATAAATACACGTGCCAGTACTGTGGAAGGGAGGGGAAGGAATTGACACTGGACCATGTTATGCCGAGGCGACTGAACGGCCAGCATACGTGGGAAAACATCGTGGCAGCGTGTATTCCCTGTAACAGGAAAAAGGCGGGCCGGACGCCTGCAGAAGCCGGCATGCCTCTGTTGAGGTCACCGCGTGCGCCAGGCAACATAGGTTTCTACGTGCCTTACCAGTATTTACGCGCCAGATCGGAGTGGGAGAAATATCTGCCGCATAAAAGGTAACAGTTTCGTCGTCACGGCTTTCTGGTATTGACGACTGTGGCCTCGGCATTGGGAACTTCGATTGTCATGCCGGTTTCCAGTTCCACTATCAATGATTCTTTGATAACGTTTCTGCCCACGATCTTGCCCTTCCCCATCTTTGTGAGGATCTCCTGCCCCATGTCGGGCAATTTCCCTTTCATGCAGTGATACTGCTCATATTCATAGCTCAGACAGCATAAAAGCCGTCCACACAGCCCCGAAGTTTTCATGGGGTTCAGTGCGATATCCTGTTCCTTGGCCATTTTGATTGATACGGGCATGAATTCGGTCAGAAACGAGACACAGCAGAGCTGGCAGCCGCATTTACCGACGCCACCGATAAGTTTTGCTTCATCCCTGGCGCCGATCTGCCGCAGCTCGACATGTGTCCGCAGTTCATGACTGAGCTTGCGGACAAGCTCGCGGAAATCAACCCGTTTCTCCGAATAGAAGAATATAATGAGGTGGCTGCCATCCAGGTTATACTGGAGGTAGATCACTTTCATGGGAAGGCTAAGGCTCTCGATCAATTCCTTGGATTTGGAGAGAGCTTTCTGGGTGCGATCCTTTTGAAATTT
>JAQTLG010000259.1 GCA_028715025.1 Dehalococcoidia bacterium
AGAATTATACTCAAACTCGATGTTTTCCAGGATTTCCTTGAGAATAGTCCTCAGTTCTGATGGCGGATTGCCCCTTATTACGGATGCCAGAACAGTCCTGGGACCCTGCTCGATCAAGATGGTCAACTCACCCATATTGAGATTCTGTAGCGAGCTGTCCTCCTTGGCGGCGAATGAATCATTGACGAAATCCTGGATTGCCGTGAGCATAGCCGAAACCATGTCAGCATCTTTTGAATCAATCGACTCGGCGGTTACATGTTGCAGCACCAGACCAGTTTCTTTGTGAATGAGAAATATCTGCTCCATGCGATAAACCAGCGTATGCATAAGAACAATTTCAGCAAACGGCATTCCCGTCCTGAACGATTCTATTCTCCACTTGATGCCGCGCCAGCTAAAAGTATGCTCAAGCGTATTATTCATGGATTCAACCATAGCTCTCAGGGATTCCGAAATCGATCTGCGGATAGCAGGACCGATAATGGGAAATATCGAATCTGCCAGGAATTTGGGATCCCTCTTTACCGAATCTCTGATGACTTCTTCGATGGTAGGGAGAAGGGCTGTTGCCAGTTTACGATCTGTGGAGGCTCTGATTACTATTGCCTCGGCAATAACCCTGCTCAGTTCTTCCGCGCGGATTTTAGGATCATTCAGCCTTTCTTTCAGCTCGCCTATCTCATGCTGCTCGGGAGCCAGTATCAATGTGCGCAGGGAATTAAGTTCATCTGAATTATGCACGCTGCCTCTCCCCTTATTACCCGCTGAAAAATCGGCCATGGCTACTTACCTCCGGCATCGGCCTTAGGCTCTTTGCCTTCGATACCTGTCGCGGCATTGTGTAAGAATTTCGCCAGGGAGACACGATCCATTTTTTGCCTGTCGAACTGCTCAAGGCTACGGGCTGATTCTGATCTGGCGGACTCAATGTGTTTAGTCAATGATGCGACGTCAGCATCTATTCGTTTATTAATATCGGCAATAGCTTTTGACAGCCTGTCCTCCAGACTGCTGAATATCTGCATGTATTCGTTTTTCTGTTGGTTGAATTGGTGGGCGGTCTCCTTTTTCATATCTGATAGGACATCATCAAAACGTTGTTCAAATTGCTTAAACTTCTTCTCATTATCAGTTGTATGCAAATCGATTTTACGTTCGAAGTCACGGTTGATGTCCGCGATATTTCTTACCAGCAGCTCCTCTAGCCGTGCGAACTTCTTATCATTTTCATGCTGGAGGCTGGCGAATTTGCTGGCCGTCTCTTTGCTCAGCTCTGTGATATTCTTGACCAGCAACTCTTCAAGTTGGGTGAGCCTTCTCTCGTACTCCTGCCGCTGTGCGCCGAAAAGGATTTCTCTGATTTGGTCCACGCGCTCCCCTCCCTCTGCTGCTGTGTTGACGGACAAGGGTGATTTGCTCGCTGTTTGCATATTGGCATCAGTAGATGGAGCCTCCATTTTCCTCTCGCCGTCATCAACCTTCTTGCGGATTGTCATATTAGTTCTCCTATCTGTGAATTAGATATAAGCCCTAACGTGAACAAGATTAGTATAATAGCAACGTATCATAAAATGTAAATTAAATCAACGCATTGCGAGATATTTTTCACAGGAGTGGTGTATTTGAAAAATTTGTAACTTATATAATACGATTGATGCAATACCGGTATAAATTTGCATCCGGACAATAACGCAGGGGAGTAGATCAATGAATTCACATGATATTACATACGAAACTGGAAATGGAAAGACTCAAGTGCCGGCCGCACATACAGTAGATTTGGCTACCTGTAAGAAGTGCCATCTCTGCGCCGAGATATGCCCGGCTGGAATTATCGATGTGGACGATGAAGCCAGGTTTCTGGATGATCGAATACCCCTGTGTATCCGCTGCGGTCAGTGTATGGCCGCCTGCCCGACGAAGTCCATATTCATAGAAGGTTTGAGCTATGAAAAAGATTTCTTTGAACTGCCGCAGCGTGAGAAAAGCTGGCAGAAAGCTTTTTACGGTCTTATCGGTTCACGCCGCTCAATACGAAAATTTCAGGACAGGCCTGTTCCGCGGGAGCTGCTGGAGAAGATCGTGCAGGCGGTAACGTTTGCCCCTCCCGGGTTCACACCGCTAACCGTCGAGCTGACAGTAGTAAATGACCGCGAGCTGATTAGACGGGCCGTTCCTCTGATGGCTGAAATGTACAATATGTTGCTCAAGATGCAGGCCAATCCGGAATCCAGGGCCATATTAGAGAAGATGGTGGGGAAAGATACATATCAGGTGCTTAGTGATCATGTGCTGCCGCTCATGCGTGTCAGGATGCCCGCTTTGCTGGCAGGCGCAGAAGATACCATCGCTCGCGGTGCGCCATGCATGATCCTTTTTCACGCGCCGGTTCATAACGAGGATATGTTTATTGCCCTGGCATATGCGTTACTTGCAGCGCACTCACTCGGCCTGGGCGCCTGCGCCATCGGCCTGATACCGCCCACAATCAACAGGAATCCGGAGCTGAAGAAGATGTTCAAGATACCTGAAAGTAATCAGGTTTCGGCCAGCATGGTGCTGGGTTATCCCAGGTACAAATACTCCCGCGGCATCCGCAGGAGACCGGCCAGCCTGACCTGGATAGAATAAACATACCAGTTGAATTGACAGCCATTTGCTAAAAATATATAGTTGTGTCCAATCTTTTGTCGGAAAAGCCCAACCATCGGTAGAAATACTCAAATTGGAGGGGCATCATGCAGAGCGGGCAGGAAGATCAGGACGTCTTAATCAAAGTATCGCGCTGGAAAGTAGGTTACACCGTAGGAGTCCTGTTTGTCCTCTACATGATGGACTACGCTCTACGTTCGGTCATAGGCCCGATTACCCCTGCTCTTAAATCCAGCCTGGGTTTAAGCGATACCGAGATAGGCTGGCTGATGTCGGTAGTGCTGATCGGTGTTGCTGTTTTCGCCCTGCCGCTTTCATACCTGATGGACCGCTGGAGGCGCGCCAAGCTGGTCTCCATCATCTCTGTTATCTGGAGCCTGGCCAGCATATGTTCAGGCTTCTGCATAAACTTCGGGCAATTGCTGACCACGCGCACGATAGTCGGCATCGGCGAGGCCGGCTTCGTCTCCGGTGGCATGGCCCTCATCGTCGGCATGGTCAAAAAGGCCAGAAGACCCTTTGTTACCGGCATCTGGGCCGCGGCCATTCCCCTCGGATCCGCCGTCGGCTTCCTGGTTGGTGGTTGGGTAAGCAAGGACTATGGATGGCAGGCGGCCTTCTGGGCGCTGGCAGCCCCGGGTGTCATCTTCGGTATACTGGCCTGGTTCCTGCCGGACTACAAAATCCAAAAGGATACGCTACAAAAAGCCGGCGGAGGTAAAACGGCTTTAGCCACAACTCTTAAGGAGATGCTCAACATCAGGACGTTGCCAGTACTTTATGTCTCTGTGGCGCTGTCGATGTGTCTGCAAC
>JAQTLG010000260.1 GCA_028715025.1 Dehalococcoidia bacterium
CCAACAGAGATATCACACGTTATACCGATTGAAACGCATTCTACCAGTCAGTTGATCGACAGGCTTCATAAGCGTAAGTTCGTTAGCAGGCGGCGTTCACAAAATGACAGGCGGGCCGTTGAGGTCGAGTTGACCGAGCAAGGGCTGGAGATGGTAGTTGGAGCACTCCCTAATATTGCCAAGGTAATGAGGGATGTTTTTTCGGGTCTTCCTGAAAAAGAACGCGAACAGCTGGTGGAATTACTTCGAAAAATTGCTTATGCTGCTGCAGACCATTTAGGTGCAAACAAAGAACATCTGGATGAAAATGCCAAAATATTGTCCGGTCAGAAGAGAAATGGCCCTGGTTCCAAGAAAGTAGCGGCCAGTAAATCTAAAAGGCGAACTCTCAGATAATTGTTGAAATATACGCGCCTCGCTTCATTAGGGTAATACCAGCTTCTGTGGCTGGCAGGTGGTGGATGTGGTTATTTGAGGCTGGCTTGATTAGCCCAATACTCAAACGTATAATTGCCCGCATCAGCATTTGAATATACGGATGTTAATGCTACTTATCTGGCGGCCATAAGGTAATAACGATGTACGACTTCTCAAACAAGACTATTATTATTACAGGCGCTTCCGGTGGCATAGGCACGGCGCTGGCAAAGGAACTGGACAAAAGAAGGGCAAAACTCGTTCTGGCAGATATTAATTTCAATGGTCTGAAATCACTTGCTTTCGATCTGACATCCGATCCGCTGATCGTTAAATGCGATATCACAGATAGGGTGGATGTAAAAAAGCTCGTGGAAGAAGCCGTTAACAGATTTTCAAAGATTGATATATTGATCAATAACGCAGGCATTATCAGGCCTTCGCTTTTCGAATTCTGCAGCTATGAGGATATTGACGCCCAGATGAAGGTTAACTTTATGGGTGCCGTCAATTGCTCAAAAGAAGTCTTGGCTTTCATGATACCTGAAAAGCAGGGACATATCGTCACCATTTCGTCGCTGGCCGGTCTGGTTCCTGAAACTTACAGCTCGATTTATACGGCATCGAAATTCGCCTTGAGGGGATTCTTCCTGACTCTTGCCATTGAACTGAGGAAGCATAACATCAAAGTATCAACCATTTTCCCCGACTCCGTCGATACTCCCATGTTGAAATATGAGGCCTCTCATGGAGGCTCTCCGCTTACATTCCTGGGCGAAGCGCAAAGCCCCGAGAAAATAGTCCAGGCCGTTATAAAATCTATCGAAAAAGGCAGCCCTGAGATATGTTCGCCCGCTTCGACAGGTATGATTTCGAGAATAATCATGTGCTGGCCGTGGATCGTTACCAAACTCTGGCCGGTACTTGAACGGCAGGGAGAAAAGAATAAAAAATCCGTATAGAGAGGTGTTGAAATGGCTGAGGCGATAAGAGTAATTGCTATTCTTGAGCTGATTACGGGCGTCGGATTGATACTATTCTGGGTAGGCTTTTTTACCATTGGCCTGGCGCCTAAAAATCCACCCAAAGGCTATCTTGAGTATGAGCACTCCTTCCCGCTGCCGGACGGATTACTGGCCGTTCTACTTCTGGTGGCGGGCACCCTGCTTTTACTGAATAACACTTTAGGCGGCAACCTGTCGCTGATAGCGGCCGGCGCACTCATATTTCTGGGTGTGCTGGACTTCAGCTTCAATATCCAGAATGGCATATACAAGATCTCCAAGAGCGACCTGATATTGAATGCCTTTATCAACCTGTGGTGCGTTGCCTTTGGTATTGCTGTTGCAGTGATAGTGGGCTGAAAACTTGTAGCGGTGGAGTGGTAGGCCTGAGTGTACAATAGACAGAACCTTTAGTTTGACGTTCTCATTCCAACCTTAGATGACGCTTAAAGAAAGGGGGATACTTCGAGACCCGCTTCCCAACTTTATATCGGTGAGGAAACGGCAGTGGAAGCGTCCTTATGCTGTCAGGAAACCTAAAAACTACAAGGCTACGGATCCCGGTGATATTGTTGAGGTAGATACATTGGATATAAGGCCACTGCCCGGTTTGATCCTCAAACAATTCACTGCCCGGGATATAGTTACGAGATGGGATGTTATCAAAGCATCAAGCAGTGCCACAGCCACGGCCGCAGCTTATTTCATAGACATCTTGCTGGATAGAATGCCATTTCCAATTAAAGCTATACAGGTAGACGGTGGCCCTGAGTTCCAGGATTTTTTCGAAGAAACATGCAAGAAACACGGCATTAACTTGTTTGTCCTCCCGCCAAGATCAACAAAACTCAACGGCCACGTTGAACGGGCACAACGTACCCATACCGAAGAGTTCTATGAAATTACCGATACGTCTTTCGAGATGAAAGAGCTCAACCAGGCACTGCTAAAATGGGAGATAATATATAATACCGTGCGGCCGCCAATCCCTGCACTATTTAACGCCAAAACAGTTTCTGGAACAAAAACACAACTCAATTAAAAGGAGGGATGTGTCCGACATCTACTGAACCAGTACAATGCATTGACAGGCTCTAACGAATATTGTATGCTGCGTAAGCTGCATTGGCCGGGTATAAACACGGCTTTCATTATTAATACCGCATTGATACCGTGGGTTTGTGTTACATAAGGAGCGTGGACTATGCGCATGACTCTGTATATCTGCTTGGTACTTCTAACGGTGATTATGCTATGCCCGACGGCAACGTCGGTGCAGGCGGCTAGTGGGACGAGTCCCTCGGAGGAATTGATGCAGTTCGCCGCAGACGGGCATGTACTCGGATTCGGACAGAACGTGGTTTATATAGCAAGCAGGGATCATGCACTAAGAGTTCAGTTCGCGAACTGCAATCAGGTACAGCCGGTGGCCGAGAGCGGCGGGACCGCACAAAACGGGGCCGCACAGCTCGGCAGCGTCAGCTGGAGTGGCCTTTGGAATGGAGTGAACGTGGTTTACAACGCCGCGGAAGACGGCATCGTCGAGAGCACCTATTATTTGAATTTCACCGACGGCCGGCTGCCCGTGGAAAGTATCCGCCTGCGCTACAACCGTCCGCTTTCCCTGGACGAATCGGGCAACCTGGTCATGGCCTTTGATAGCGGCTGGATGACCGAATCAGCCCCGCGTGCCTGGCAGGTCGTAGCGGGCGTGAAACGGCCCGTGGAAGCCACCTTTATATTGATGGGAGAGCAGGAAGCCGGCTTCGCCTTGAAGGGCTATCTGCCTGGTATCCCCGTGGTGGTCGACCCGACATTGACCTGGAACACATTCCTGGGGGGCGGCGGAGATGACGGAGGCCGCAGCATCGCCGTGGACGCGGCCGGTAACGTATACGTGGCCGGTTACAGCAATGCTGCCTGGGGCAGCCCGGTGCAGGCTTATACATCGGGCAATGATGCCTATGCCGCCAAACT